>JBDTWU010000001.1:0-2368 GCA_040006535.1 bacterium
AGCAAAAAGTAAATTAAAATAATATTTTTAAAAACAACCCGCCTGTGAAACAATGTCGTAGAATTTAGAAATAAACTACACCTTTTAAATTGTTACACAAACTTTATTTGAGTATTTTCAAAAAAACAATTCCTCTCTTACTTTAATTTAATGAAAGAAAAAATTCGAATTGCTTCGGGACAGGGATTCTGGGGTGATCTTGTAGATGCACCTTATAAACAGGCTACCGGTGGACCTGTTGATTATATTATGATGGATTACCTTGCCGAAGTCACAATGTCTATTTTACAGAAGCAAAAATTAAAAGATCCTGCATTGGGTTATGCACGCGATATTCCCCCTTTAATGAAACGTCTGCTTCCCATAATCAAAGAAAAAAATTTCAAGGTAATTACGAACGGAGGCGGAGTAAATCCTATCGCCTGTAAAGAGGCTATATTTGAAATAGCCAATGATCTTGGAATTAAAGATCTCAAAATTGGCGTGGTATCAGGTGATAATATTCTGGACAGAATCGAAGAGTTTCTTGCAATGAACGTTGATCTTAAAAATATGGAAACAGGTGAGAGTGTAAGAAATATAGTCAGCAAAATTTTAAGTGCAAATGTTTATTTTGGTGCAGCCCCAATAGTTGAATGCCTTAAACAAGGTGCGGATATTGTCATTACGGGCCGTGTAACTGATACCGGTCTTACACTCGCACCTATGATATATGAATTCGGATGGAATATGAATAATTTCAATCTTATGGCGGCGGGAACTGTCGCAGGGCACATACTTGAATGCGGCGGACAGGCAAGCGGAGGAAATTTTCTTGGAGACTGGAAAAATATTCCTGATCTTGCAAACATCGGGTTTCCAATTGCGGAAGCTTTTCCTAACGGAGATGTAATTATTACCAAGCATGAAAATACTGGAGGACGGGTCAGCATTGAAACAGTAAGCGAGCAGCTTGTATATGAGATCGGGGATCCTAAGGATTATATCACTCCCGACTGCATCGCAGATTTTACATCCATTCAGCTTGAAGACGCCGGTGCAGACAGAGTAAAAGTTTTCGGAGTAAAAGGTTTTCCTGCAACTGAATTTTACAAAGTATCAATGTCTTACTCTGACGGTTACAGCGCTTTTGGTTCCTTGACTTACTCATGGCCCGAAGCTATTGATAAAGCAAAAGCAGCAGATCAGATATTAAGAACCAGGCTTAAAAATCTGAATCTGGAGTTCGAAGAAATTAGAACAGAACTTCAGGGTTATAATGCCTGTCACGGATCCATAGCAAAAAAAATAGATGATCCAAATGAAGTTGTTTTAAGAATTGGAGTCCGCTCAAAAGACAGAAGAGCAGTAGAAAGATTCGGAATGGAGATAGCACCTCTTATCCTAACAGGACCGCCGGGAGTAACAGGATTTGCAGGCGGAAGACCCAAGCCATCTGATGTTGTTGCTTACTGGCCTGCATTACTGCCAAAGAATCTGGTAAAGCAGGAATTTTTAGTTGAATCAAATTAAATATAAGAGTTAACTATAAACCACACAAAAAGTATTTTTATTTCATGCATTCTGATTTTTATGAATTTTATGTGATAGACTCAGATAAATTAATGAATGATTTATAATAATTAATTATGAGAAATACCGGTAATTCCAAATAGATCTCTCGACTACTTCCTTAAATTTTTAAAGGACAGATTAGAGCGGTAAAATGAAAAATTAAAAACCAATTATGAAAATTTTAAAATTCTTACTTCCGTTTATAATTTTATTGACAATTATAACATCCAGCGGCTGCGGAACCAAAGGCAAGGAAAGCTATGACAGAAGTGTACAGCTTTTCCAGGAGATGAAATATAAAGAGAGCATCGCAGGTTTTCAAAAAGCTGTTGATGAAAATCCTGACTTCGGTGAAGCATATATGTATATGGGCAGAGCATTTAACCTTATGCAGCAATATGATCTTTCAATTAATTCTTATCAGAAAGCGATTGGAATCTTCAAGCAGGGAAAATTCAATTCAAGTGTGACAAATCTTCCGGATGACCGGAAGGTAGCTCAGATCGAAGAAGTCTGGCTTCCATATTCCCAAATTCAGCTTAAAATACAAAGTGGAATTCCTTTGACAGACATTGAAATTCAAAAGCAGGAGGAAATAATAAAAAGACTTGACCCAAAATAATTTAATTTTTACCACTAAGACACGAAGGACAATAAGGTTATTAACTATCTCATTAATATGAATCTATTTCAATTCTATTAGTAAAAAATTATTTTTTTTAAAAATTTTATTGCTGAATTTATTCTGAGCATATAATCCTTTGTGTTCTTAGTGTCTTGGTGGTAAAAGAAATTTAAAGCGTGATGGAAAAAA
>JBDTWU010000002.1:0-5132 GCA_040006535.1 bacterium
ATTTAACACCTTATCTGTTTGGATCGGTTCAGCCTTATAATCAGGTCTTGAAGGATATACAAACTGATTCTTCAATGTATAATATTTATAATGAATGGTTCGAAAAATTAAGAACTATATCCGGCGATTTATTATTTATGCACTACGCCTTTGCCAGTCCTAAGAACGGGGAATCCGGAAGCTGGGGTGCGTTGGAAAATGTTAATCAGAATCCTCCTTTTATAATAACTGCACCAAAGTATCAGGCATTATTAGATAACATGGTTGAATTCAAGAGCTTGCAGCTTACAGTTTTATTGCAGGGTTTTTATAATCCATCAGACAACACTTTAACTCCCGATATTATTAAAGTTTATTTGCGAAATATACAATCACCTTATGCGATCGTAGATTCAGGTGAGGCTCTGTTAAATAGTAAAGGTACAGTAATGTTGAATTTTTCAAAACCATTTAACGGAGTTAATTATTATATTCAAATTAAACATCGCAATTCGATTGAAACCTGGAGTAAACCTGGAGGCGAACAGTTTACATCATCATTTCTAAATTATGATTTCACAACTTCTTTGACGCAGGCTTACGGAAATAATATGATCCTGAAAGGCAGCAGATATTGCTTATACGGCGGTGACGTTAATCAGGACGGATCGGTTCAGCTTTCTGATTTAATTCCCATTTATAATGATGCTACAAATTTTGTTTCAGGGAATAATTTAGTGACAGATCTTACAGGCGACGGGAATGTTGATCTGACTGATATAATAATATGCCAAAATAATTTAACAAGTTTTATAAACACGATCCGGCCATAACAAAGTCTGAAATTACAAAACTTTTTTTCAGTTTTAATTTTTGAAAAATACCTTACCTGCCGGAAAATTTTCTGCTTATATTTGCGGGATGGTTAATTTCCGGATTGATAATTTAGTTATAAGATAACCTGAAAGGAATTTTAACTGCCAGCACAATATTTCTTCCTATATTATTTGCATAAAATGTTCTTCCGTTATAAGTGGCGTTAAGCAGTTTGATCCTGGACATGAAATCAATATAAACTTTATCCAGCAGGTTATTGCAGCTTATGGTAATATTGATAAGCTGCTTTTCAAATTTTAAATCACAGCCGAAATCTGCATTCAGCAAAGTATATCCCGGTACACCTACTTCGTTTTCCCCCAGCCGGGTTTTTGCCAGTGCAGTATAAGTGGATAATTCAAAATACGGACTGTAAAAAAATTTCCAGCTATCAGGTTCAAAATGAATAGCAGTTGTTATTTTATCGGCTGGTATCAAAGGCAGATTGATGCCGTCGCTTCTTTTCGCAATTACCGTGGAGTAATTTGCTCTGAAGCTTAACCATTCGGCAGGCTTTATATTTATATCAGCTTCCAGTCCTTTCAATGTCGCATCCGATTGTAAATATCTGAATACCGGATAGCCCTTCAGAGAATCAGAAGTCTGTCCGAGAAAAATATAATTGTTGATCTTATTATTATATGCTGATAATTCAAATGAAAAATACCTGTGATCATAAAAAAGAGCTGCATCACCTTCTATGCTTTGTTCGCTTTTAAATTCACTGTTCCCTATTTCATACTGAAAAACACCTTCATGCAGTCCGTTAGATGTAAGCTCTGCAAGATTAGGTGCTCTGAACCCTGTTGAAAAATTTGCCTTCAGTAAAAGTTTAGTTAATAGTTTATATGTAAATCCAGCTGAGCCGTTTAAAGACCGGTAATGAGGACTGATAGAGGGAAGATAATCTATCGAATCTTTAATTCCATACTTGGTGGTCTTTACAGAAAACAGATCAAATCTGGCACCTCCTTCAAAAGTAAATTTATCTTTATGAAAATTCAGTAAGCCGGTTGCCGAAAGTGAATTTATATCAGCATCCGGTATTAATCTTCTTTCTCCTGTATTAACATTGCTTTGCGTAAATCCCTGAGTTCCAAATGTAACCTCAGTATTTTTATTCATAGTATAAAGCCAGCTTGCATCCAGAGAAGCTGTATTCAATGTCATATCAAGATCGCCGAACTGAAGACTGTCCGGAAGAAATCTTTCATCATTGCCTTCCTGTTCTTTTCTTCTGTTGTAAATATAACCAATGTTAATTTTAAATTTTGATCTCTCTTTTATAAATGTATTTTGATATACTAAATTATGGACCCTTAGTAAATGATGCGGACCGTTGAAGCTCCTGTCAAAGCGGGTTTCATTATTTGCAATTTCCCTCCCGAATTCCCGTCCTTCTAAAATTCCATAAGTATAAGCGGTGTAGCTGTAATTAAGCTTGCCTGCCCAGATCCCTTTAGTATATCCTCCGCTGGTTTTTATTGTATAGCCTCCAAATCTGGTTTGAGGTATTCTGTCACGATTGCCGTCAAGATAATCGGCATGAGTTTCGCCGCCAAATCTTACAAGCCAGTAAAAATTATTTTGCGCACCTTTAAATCCAATATCCCCGAGAATGCCGAGTGTATTTGTATAAAATTTTAAATTCAGATCAGCAATTTCCTTTCCGACAGGAGCTGGATGCTCATCAGTGATGCTGACCACTCCTCCGATTGCCTCCGGACCGAACAAAAGACTTCTCGGACCTTTTATTACTTCTATGTTGTCAATGCCGTCACTGCTCATTACCAGACCATGCTCATCCTGCCATTGCTGATTATCAAATCGAATTCCGTTTATCATTATCCCGATTCTGTTCCCGTATAATCCTCTTATCACGGGTTTCGATATTCCTGTCCCGGTAGAAAGCTGCCATACTCCCGGAATTTTAGTAACTGCCTCAGAAACATTCATTGCACCGTAACGCATCAGCTCTCTTGAATTTAATTTTTCAGACTGGTATGATTTTTCAATTGCTGAATCGGTGACTATGATCTCTTCCGTTGATATTTCATCCGGGATAAGTTTAATTTTAAGAGGCTCTGTTATTTTATCAGTTTCAATTGTAAGATTATAAATTTTATAACCTGACAATGAAAACTGAAGCTGTAAAATCCCGTCAGGCAGATCTGTAAATCTGAAGTTTCCATTAACATCACTGGAAACTACTTTCTGTATATCATTAATATAAACAGAAACATCCTTCAGCTTCTTATTTGTAACTGCGTCATTAATGCTGCCTTTAATGGTTGTTTGACAATATCCATTCATAGCCATTATAAAAAGCAAAGCCGTTATTGATAATAATTTCATCGTAGTATAAAATTAAAAGGGAGCTTATCAGACTCCCTTTTTTTTTAAAAGACTTTATTTTCTCATCATGGCTTTGGGTGTTCCGAAATAGAATGATACACCTACATAACCGTTAAATGAGCTTAAGCTCTTGCTTGGTGATGTTGTTCCGTCATCCCTGATATGTTCTTTATCACCGAGATCAACTTCATCTGCAGCAATTTCAGATTCATTATCAGCTCCTTTACCAAGCGGATTGATCAAGTGATATTTAATCCCGGCTATGGCACCGATACTTTTGCTGATCTTAAAATCAATACCGCCGTCAAATATAAAACCGATCCTTGTTTCTGATTTCATCTTGAGTTCGGTTCTCAGCGCGCCTTTTGTAAAAACCTGCTGTCCGAATTTAAAATCACCGCTGAAGAAATTACCGACAATGCTAGCTCCTAAAAACGGATTGATTTTCTTTGCCGGCATAAATGCCCATTCGCCACCAAGATTAACTGAAAAAATATTTACATGCGGCTTGAAGTTGACCTGACCCAGTGTCCCGGTTGTATTTATCCTGAATGTTCCGTCAGTAGTATTGCTGAATAAATTATAGGTTACACCAAAGACAACTCTTGCATTGCCTTTCCTGCCGAATGCAAGCCTGCCGTCGGCACCGAAATTGACAAGCTGTTTGGTGTAATAAGGAAAATCATCTGCATCAAGACGTACAGCCGGATCGTGAGGAACGTCAACTTTAAAATCACCTAAAGGCACCCCATATCCTCCTGTCAAATGCAGTGTTATTTTTGGCTGTGCTATTGCAGAAATTGAAATGAATAAAGAAATAGCAAAAAGTAAAACAATTAGTTTTCTCATAATAGAATTTTAATTTAAGTTAATGTAATAAGTATCCTTTGCAGTTATTGCACAAAGGCATCCGGAATTGCGAACTTGCTTATTAATTAACTCAGGGGAGGGCCTCTGTCATTTACAGAACTTTGACAAATGTTTTTTAAGGGGGATGAATTGATTAATGAGATTTCAAACAATAACGGTCTTTCAATATCTGACAAGATATCAGATGAAAGTACCAGGTTTGAATAGCTTTCTTCAAAAATACCTATGACAGTTCCTATCTCATCCTTTTCACGCGCCATTTCGGAGCCAAGGTCTACAGCTATAATTATAAAAGCTGCGAAGATGAGAATCACCAGAATATTATTCTGACGGGAATTATTTCTGAATATTGCGGGTAATATTTTTCTGTTCATTAAATATATTTTATCATTCATCAGAGATCTTCATATTAAAATCCGGCTTGATCCATTAATTATACATCAATTTAAAATTTGAATTTATTATTTACTATTAGTTCCGGCTGTATAATTTTATAAAAATTATTTAATCAATATCATTTTTCTGATTTGTTCAAAGTTGCCTGCCTTAATTTTATAAAATATATTCCGCTTGAAAAATCAGCTCCGTCAAATTCAACACTATAGCTTCCCGGGCTTTTCCTTTCATTGACCAGAGTAGCAACTTCATTACCTAACATATCATATATTTTTAATTGAACATAACTGAACATTGACCCGCCTTGCGGAGCGGACAATGTATAATTGATAATCGTTTTTGGATTGAACGGATTTGGGAAATTTTGAGAAAGGTAAAAACCTTCAGGAGATTCTGATGAAAATTCTTTAATGCCAACGGGAAATCCCGGACCGCCGCCATTCGTAGTTCTTAAAATTAAGCCATTATATCCCACGGCAAATCCAGTGTCATTATTTATGAACTGTATCGACTTAAGACCTGAATGAGTATTTGAAATGAGTGAATCCCATCTGTTTCCTCCATCGGTAGTTCTTAAAATATAACCTGCATCGCCTGTGATCCATCCGCTGTTTTCATTTAAAAAATTCATTGAATGAATTGTAAATCCGGGAGTA
>JBDTWU010000003.1:0-2873 GCA_040006535.1 bacterium
GGCGTCAGGACTTTCGTCCTGACGCAATACATTTTAAATGCTGACTTACTTTGCTAATTTAAGAAGAAATTAATAAGGAGAATGATACCATGGGATTACGAAACAGAAGCTTGATTGATAAGAAAGGAAACATTTATTTCGTCACAACAACGGTAATGAATTGGGAAATGATTTTTAATTTTGGTGACGGTTATAATAATATTATTATTGATTCATGGAAACACTTGCTCGATGAACATCAATCCGAATTAATTGCTTACGTGATCATGCCGACTCATCTTCATTTGATATCATTGATGAAAATCGGAGAAAGCATTTCAGACTTTATGAGGGATTTTAAAAAATTTACTTCTACAAAGATCAGGCAAATTCTTGAAGTCGAAGGACATGCTTCCATTGTCGAAAAGTTAAGAATAAATGCACTAGGGTATAAGAATCAGGTATTCAAGCTTTGGATGGAAAGATTTGATGATGTAATAGTAATTAGTGAAAAAGTTTTGAAGACAAAAGTGGATTACATTCATTACAACCCTGTAAAGGCAGAACTAGTAGCCAAGCCCGAGGATTGGAAATATTCAAGTGCAAGGAATTACATTTATGAGGACCATAGTATAATCGGAGTTAATACCAGTTGGGATTTCAAATTTGAAAAAGAATTTGCGTCAGGACGGAAGTCCTGACGCCACGATAAATATAAATTAAAACTCTTAAAATGAAATACAAATATGAAATAATCATTTATTGGAGTAAAGATGATAAAGCGTATATAGCTGAAGTTCCGGAGCTGCCCGGCTGCATGGCAGATGGACAATCTTATAAAGAAGCTCTAGAAAATGTCGAAAGAATTATTGAAGAGTGGATTGAGACAGCAAAAAAATTAAAGCGAGTTATTCCTATACCTAAAGAAAATAAATTAATGTACGCTTAAAAGAAATTAATGTATCTTTGGTCCGCCCGGCAGGGGTTGTTGCTCATTCATCTAGAGAGACAATTAAAAATAGAATGTTGCCCTAATTCACAAAATGCTGCACAGAAGTATTCACATCACAGATAACGGAATTATTCCTTTGAAAGAAAGAGTCGTAGACAGATATTATGACCCTGTTAAGAAAATGCTGCGAGTGTTTTCCGGTAAAAAATAGTTGATTGTTGTAGGTTGTTAGTAAAAAAACGCGGGATTAATAATCACATTAAAATATTATTATGAGAATACTTTTAATATTATTTTGCTTTACAATTTTCAGCTCGGTTTCTTTTGGTCAGGATCAAAACCTCAATATTAAATTAGGCAATTATATTTTTATTACAAAGTATGATACGTCAAAATACACCACATCATTGCGAATAAAAAATGGTGATAAAACCATTTACAAAAATACTTCAGATTTTCGGATAATGGATATTAAAGAATACGACCTCGACAGGAATGGTGAAAAAGAAATTTTAATTGAGCTGTACAGCGGAGGTGCGCATTGCTGCACATTTCTGGTTGCAGCAAGAATTATCAACAACAAATTTAATATTCTTGATACGATATACTGGGGAAATTCACATTACTCCATAAATGATATTAATGATGACGGCAAATCTGAGATTTCCGGAATAAATGACATGTTTGCATATGCATTTACAAACTATGCTGAATCAAAATATCCTGTATTAATTTACGGATTTGAAAATAATAAATTCAAAGATATTACAAAAAATTTCCCGAAAATAATAGAAGAGGATCTTAATGAACATCTTGAAGAATTAAAATTTTATACTACCGATACTGGATTTGCATGTCCGAAATCCGCGGATGAAGATACATTCAATACAGATGCCGGCGCTGTAAAAGCAATTCTTGCTCCGATAGTTGCGGATTATTATTCACTCGGAAATGTAAACAGGGGTTATGAACTTGTAGATTCTGTTTATAAATGTCCCGACAAAGATAAGTTCAAAGAAATTTTACAAACGGATTACAAACTGAAGTAATAAGAAGTACTAAAGTCATGAAAGCTAAAACGTTTTCTGCTATTGACATAGTTAAGTGGGTAAAAAATTAATTCAGTTCATAAGTGAATAAACAATTATATTCGTCCCCATTTTAAATGATTCCTCTTTTTTTTCAGGCGGATCCTGATGCTCTTTTGTATCAGCCCATCCGTCCGAAATATTAGTTTCATAGGTGTAATAAACGCACATCCTTCCTCCGCTGTAAAGACCATATCCCTGCGGAGGTTTCTGATCATGCTCGTGGATTTTCGGAAGCCCGTTAGGAAAATTAAAGTGTGAACTATATATTTTATGATTGAACGGAAGCTCTTTCAATTCCTCCTCCGGGAAAATTTTTTTAATCTCGCGTTTAAATGAAACGTCCATTCCGTAATCATCATCTCCATAGAGAAATCCGCCTGACTCGCAATACTTTCTAAGCCTCGCCACCTCTGATGATGAAAATTCAATATTGCCATGACCTGTTATCAGTATGAAAGGGTAATTAAAAATATCATCCGATGAAACATCAACAGAATAAAACTTTGGCTCATCAACATCTATTGTAGTATTTTTTTTCAGATAATCCATCATGTTAATTTCCGCCGAAGGATCATTATACCAATCACCGCCTCCGGAATATTTAAGACGTGCAATTTTAAACGGAGAGGAATTCTTGTTTACTCCGTCTGTCTGTGAATATAATGTGGCAGATGTTAAAAAGAGAACTACTGTGAAATAAAATATTTTCATACAATAATTTTTATTTAAAATAACAACCGGATTAAATACTTAAAATCTATAAATGATTATCAAAAAAAAAGATACTGTCTCAAACCAAAAAGTATCTTTAAAATAATTAAATGCTTCCTTACGGATTATATTTCAATGTC
>JBDTWU010000004.1:0-7531 GCA_040006535.1 bacterium
GGAATATGCCTACAGAGAATTTTTATTTTTCAGAGGTGGATATAAGATAAATGTCGAGGCTGAAAGTTTTTCAGGCGGTGTCGGGTTAAAATTTCCAATTTCTTTCGCGCATGCAAATTTAGATTACTCGATATCGAAGTATGATCAATTGGGACTTGTGCACAGATTCTCATTAAATATTTTATTTCCGTCTAAAAGATAAATTTATTTAAATTTTATTATGAAATTTTTTTATATATCAATTTCTTTACTGACTATATTAATTTATTCGTGCTCCGATAAAACTGACCTTGCACAATTCCCCATTACAAACGGTGGAGGAAATCCGGTAGTCAGCGAAACCACTTATGTTCAGCAATCTCCGACATGGAACCAATTCAATCAGCCGGGAGCTGTGCTGATCGGACGGGAGCCTTTAGTCTACGTTTCCGATACGAAGAACAATAAAGTTGTTCAGATGGATCTTGCAGGTGTTGAGATCGGAAGCATTCAGGTTAAAAATCCTGGTGCACTTGCACAGGATTATAATTTTGATTTATTATTAATCGGAGATTCTGTTTTGAGCATCACCTTCGATACTATCAGTGTTTTATACAGAATTAAAACAGCTGAAGCGGGCGGGGTGTTATCAAATGCAAGTTTACTTCCAATGATCGGAAGTGATTTTGCAACGCCTTTAAGCAGCAGAAAAAGGAGATTTACCGGGGTAGGAGTTTTTGCAGACAATAGCTACATAGTAACAAGGATTGGTCCTGATAACTTAAGCTCAATTGATCCGGATAATGCTATATTAAAAATTGCCGGTAGAAATCCGCCGCCGTCCTCGGTTAATGTTCTCAGCGGTTTTCAGGTTACCGGTAACGGAGTTTATTCAATTGAAAAGCTTTCCGGAATTACTACTTTTAACAATGACCTGACAGATTTTATTGTTATAAGAAATACTTCATCATTTGGATTTAAAGTTGAATGGTTTTTATATGATAATTTAAAAGGAACGTATAATCCCAAATTCATACCGGAAGACAATGTTGCGATTTTGAATAAGCAGCTCGGTTCACCTGCGGGCATAACAACAGATCCAGCCAGAAATGTTTATGTTGTTGATAATACAAAAGATTCTTTGTATAAATATACCAGTGCAGGAATATATAAACGTGAATCATTCGGCGGCACCGGTGCAGGTGCTAACCAGCTGCGGAATCCAAAGGGTGTCTCTTTCTTTAACCGGGTTTTATATATCGCAGATACCGGCAATAACAGAATTGTAAGGTATAAATTATCAACAGATTTAAACTGACTTGGCTAAGCGACTAAAAAAAGCTCCGCCTAAAATTTCTAAAACTTCCCCACCATTAAAAGACAACCCGTTATACAATTACGGGTTGCTTGTTTTATTCACCGTATTTATAATATTGTTCACGACATTCAAGATCACGGGTGATGACGATGTCTTCTGGCATCTGGCTACCGGCAGGTATATTGTTGAAACACACAGCGTTCCGTCAACAGATATTTTTGGATTTGCAACAGAAGGACAAACCTGGATGCCGTTTGAATGGGGCTGGGATGTGTTAACTTACGGAATATATAATCTGGGCGGATATACTGCTCTTTCAATATTCAAAACATTAATATTCCTCCTCATATATTTTATATTCTTTTTGATTCTGAGAAAATTTAAGATCAGTTATACAATAATATTTTTATTTTTTACACTGCTTACATTCGGAATTATGGACCGACTTACACCTCGTCCGCATATCATGTCACTTTTGTTTTTTGCCGTACTTTTATATATAATCATCCGGTATAAATATTTTAACCGGGAAAATTACAAGATGTTATTTTTTATTCCACTGATATTCTTAATATGGGCAAATATGCACATGGGAATAATTGCAGGAATGTTTCTTATGGGAATATTCATAACCTCTGAAATAATTATTTACTTTTATCCTGAAAAATTTTCATCCAAAGAAATTCCTCCACTTCTTAAAAGGGATCTCATCAGGCTGATATTAATTTTCATTGCTTCTGTTTTTGTGATGTTCATTAATCCAAATTCCTTTGCAACCTACATGTATGCATACGATCATACTAAGATGAAAATGCTGGAGACAATAAATGAATGGCGCTCTCCTTTTGATGCAATGTTTGGCGGAGGATTTGTTACAAGCATTTATAAAATGTTTTTGTTTGGCGGAATACTGATTCTCTATTATGCTTTTAAAAAGAAGGATTTATTTTCAGCTCTTGTTTTCACAGGCTTTGCAGTTTATTCCGTACGTGCTGTCAGGTTTACTGTAGATTACATTGTTATCATTACAGTATTTCTGGCAATCGCAGTAAGCTATATAATTCAAAATACAAAAAGTGAAGGACTGAAAAATTTTTTCAATTCTAACCCCGTTCCTAAAATCATAATTGAAGCATGTCTTTTGTTTTTTATAGTTAATATTCCCAATGATAATTTATATCTGAATTATCTGAAGTATTACAGGGTGACCGGATTCGGAATCAATTCTGATTTTATTCCCACTCAGATGTTTGATTTTATGAATCAGAATAATATTCCTGCTATCGGACAGAAGCCATTGAATCATTTTGGCAGCGGAGGATTTTTTGTCTGGAATTTTCCTGAAAGCAAAAATTTTATTGACAGCAGAAACCTTAATGACGAAATATTTAATGAATACAATACATTGATGTCCAAGAAGTCAGGGTTTGAAAATAAGCTCAAGAGTTTTGATTTCGATTATTCACTTTATCTGGCACCTGATCTTGTAAGAGCACCGCAGGAGATGGAAAAGACAATCATTTCGTATTTCAGCAGGCATCCTGATGACTGGAAGCTGGTTTTCTGGGATGATAAGTCATTTCTATTTGTAAAAAACTTGCCTAAGTTCAGAGAAATAATTGATAAGTACGAATACAAATATATAACTCCTTATAATTTGTTATATCAAAAATCTGTACTTGATAAAGGATTCAGGGAGGATATTGAGCAGGTCAGAAAAGAAATGAACCGTAAATTAACCGAGGAGCCACAAGGTTTAATAATCAATAATATAAATAACACCTATTCAAATAAATTTTTAAAATAAAAAAATAATAAAGTATACTATTATGAAAAAAATATTTTTTACACTTTGCCTGATTTTGATCTTTTCAATAACAAGAGCTCAGGTTGTTCCGATCAGTTCTTTTACTATAAACAATTCTCAGGGAATACCTGTTGATACCGGACAATTCAAAACAATATCGGGTGTCGTCACATGCGCGAATGAATTCGGTGGCCCATCATATGTTCAGGATAATTCCGGAGGCATCGGAGTTTTTTATACTGAGCTTACCAACGCCGTCTCAATCGGAGACAGTATAATTTTGACTGCGAAGCTCACACAGTTCAACGGATTCACCGAGCTGAGCTTTTCAACATTCGGAGGAACTCCTTCCTTTCAGATTATTGATTCAAATAAAAGTTTTACACCTGTTACAACTACTATTTCTCAGTTCAACAATCAGACCTGGAATGGTCACGAAGAATTTGAAGGCAGGCTGATCCGCATTAACGGATTGACTACATCCGCAACCGGAACCTTCCAGGCGAATACAAATTATACTGTCACGGATGCAACAGGAACAGGGCAGATGAGAATTGATAATAATTCAAATCTGGTCGGCACGCTGATTCCCACCGGAACATTCGACTGCATAGCTGAAGCTAGCCAGTTCGATGTCTCAGTGCCTTACAGTTCAGGTTACCAGTTTCTTCCAAGATTTGTTTCTGATTTAATTCAAACAACAGGACCCATAATTCTTACTCCGCCGGCTGAAACAAATATCGGTCCGAACAGCATCACACTTACCTGGACTACGCAAAGTCCCGGGGACAGTAAATTAAAATTATTCCGCTCCGACTCTTTGGCTCAGCCGTTGATATTTACCGATTCATTATTCGACGGAACGCTGTCAACCAATCATACTTTTAACCTTAGTGGTTTACAGCCAGGCAAAATTTACTATGCATTGGCATCTTCAACCAACGGAACAGGTACAAGCATCAGCACTCCTAAATATTTTTCCACTGCTTCCGATCCTTTATCGAGAGGGAACATCGAAGTTTATTTTAATAAGTCAGTTGATAATAATTATGCAATGCCTGGTAACAACGCTGTGGGAGAAGCTGATCTCAAAGTTAGATTAGGAGAGAGAATCGATTCTGCGACCAAATCCATCGATATTGCAATGTATTCATTTAACGAGGTCACTCAGGTGCGGGATAAAATTATTGGTGCATTGGTACGCGGAGTAAAGGTAAGAATGGTTTATGATTACAGGAATGGCACACCTCAGCAGCTGGTGCTTGACCTCATAAACGCCGGTGTAAGAGTCCAACAAAGGCCGTCGGATATGAACATAATGCACAATAAGTTTTTCATATTTGATGCAAGAGATAATTCTTCTGTGACCGATGACTGGATTTGGGGCGGGTCTGCAAACATTACAAGCGAGCAATTCTATACTGACGCGCAGAATGTAATATTAATTCAGGACCAGGCCCTGTGTAATACTTATACAAGAGAGTTTGAAGAGATGTGGGGTTCGCATAATGAGATCAACAATTCCTCCAATGCAAAATTCGGTGCTGCAAAAAGTGATAATACTCCGCACTTATTTAATATTAAAGGACGAAGAGTAGAATGTTACTTCTCGCCATCAGATAATCCATCCGTTCAGATTGAAAATATGATTTCTAATAATACTGATAAATCAATTTTATTCTGCGCGTTTGCATTTACAAGATTTCAGATCGCCAATAAAATGAAAGCACAATTTATGCCGCCGACCAAGATGGTAAGGGGAGTTTTTGATGATGGTAATGGTACAGATCCTTCAAGCGTTTATCAGGAAATGAAAGGCATTGGAGGAAGTACTCCATGGAATCCGCCGGCACCGGTATATCTTGACGGTCAAACAGGACTGCTTCACAGTAAATATATTCTGATTGACGCAGATCTGCCCGGCAGTGATCCTATTGTTGAGACAGGTTCATATAATTATTCAACAGCTGCAACTACAGGGAATGACGAAAATTTATTAATTATCCATGATTCGTTAATTGCTAATCAGTATTATCAGGAATTTGTAAAGAGGTATACACAGGCGGGTGGTTCAATCAGTGTTAATAAAATTTCATCTGAAGTGCCTGAGAATTATACACTCAGCCAGAATTATCCAAATCCTTTCAACCCAAAAACTATTATAAATTATACCATTCCTAAATTTAATTTTGTTTCTTTAAAGATTTTTGATGCTCTTGGAAGAGAAGTTAATACTTTGGTAAGTGAATATCAGACCTCAGGAACGTATAAAGTTATTTTTGACGGAAACAATCTTACGAGCGGAATTTATTTTTATAAATTAGTTACCAATGGGTTTAGCGAAACCAAAAGAATGGTTTTAGTAAAATAATTTATTGAATCAGGCAAGTCATTGTTTCTGATTTGCCTGATTTTATTGCAAAAAAAAATCATAAATATATGGCTTTTGAATCAGATAAAACAATGTTTGAGATATACCGGGAAAAAGAATTTAATAAAAAGTTCAGAGTTGTATATTACACGGAATTGACCGAACATAACAAAGAGTCCGAAATAAACCGGGCTCTGAATGGTGAAACAATTTTCGACGGTTTTATTACCGATAAGTCGAAGGAAAGAGGCAAGTATATAATAAAGGAAATTCTGAACGAAATGAATTCTAAGCAGAATGCTTTAGAGAAGAAAGAAATTATAACACGGCTAAGCGAGTGTCTGGCTTAGAATTTTTCCTGTTGCATCAGCGATTTTTTCTTCGCTGATATTTAACATACACACAAACGTGCCGATCGGACATTTATCCCCGCCATGAATACTGCACGGGCGGCATTTAAGACCATTTGTTTCAATTACTGTATCATTCGTTCCAATCGGATAAAACCCGAAAGCCGGGACAGTTGCCCCGAAAATGGCAACCGCGTGTGTATCCATTGCATTTGCCATGTGAAGCGGAGCTGAATCATTTGTAATTAATATAGAAGCTCTTTTTATTAATTCAGCAGATTCGAGAATTGATAAACCTCCGGCTGTATTGATAATATTTTTATTTGATGAAGTTTTGAAAATATACTGGCATAATTCCTTATCCTCACTCCCGCCGATCAAAAATATTTTCACAGCATGCAAATTCAGCAGATCACATAACCTTACAAATTTCTCCTTTGGAAATCTTTTTGTAAACCACACAGATCCGGGGGAAATTGTAATTATTTTTTCCGTTGAATTAATTTTATTATTCAAAAATACTTTATCGATCATTTCCTTTTCCTGTAATGCTGGAAATAATTCCGGCTTAATAATTTTCTCTTCATTAATTCCTAATGGAAAAAGTAGCTTTAAATTTCGCTGTATCTCATGTATTTCATTTAAGTAATCAACTTTTACATCATACAAAAAACTAAGAGAAGACTTTTTGAAGGATATAGTTTTTTTTGCCGATGCCAGAGTACTGATTAATGCTGATCTGAAGGATCTGTGTGGTGATATTATCGCAAAATATTTTTTTCTTTTTAGAAATCTGATAAGACTTATTAATTCACGGATACCGGAATTTTTTTTATCATAAATAATGACTTCACTTACATAAGGGTTATTTTTCAAAAGCTCAGAAGTTTTGGGGATGCACATGAAATCAATTTCCAATTCAGGTTGGGTTTTTTTTAATACCTGAAGTACCGGAAGAGTTAAGATTACGTCTCCCAAAAATGCAGTTTGAATTATCAATATTTTTTTTACACTTTCTATAATATGCTTAGGTTAATTAAAAAGATCCGGGTTCAATATTACGGAATATTAAAAAATTAGCAGAGGTTCTTTATGGGGAATTAATTTTTCGATGCTTAAACCTTCTATGAAACCAAAGCCAGTGTTCCGGACATTTTCGTATTACTTCTTCCATTTTTGATTGTATTCTTTGTGTTAGCTCAGTTATATTTTCATCTGAACTTTCATTCAGATCCGAAT
The DNA here is from genome assembly GCA_040006535.1 of bacterium. GTDB lineage: Bacteria > Bacteroidota > Ignavibacteria > Tepidaquicellales > Tepidaquicellaceae > JAGPCH01. Next base: position 7,065 of record JBDTWU010000004.1, read on the forward strand.
AATTAATTTTTTCAAAAAAAACTTCATAGCTGAAATCCTTCTGCCTTAAACCATAGGCAATAATTAGTTCAGGTCTCTGCCTTAATGCAATCTTGGCCGGACCGGAAAATGAAGGAACATTCATACCGAAAAAATTTACATAAGCTGAATATTCAGCATTGGCGGATTGATCTATCAGAAAAGTGACAACTTTATTTTGTTTTAACTTTGTAAAAATTTCTTTCAGAGAAAATCCTATTTCAATTATCTTGTTTCCGCTGAGCTCCCTGTATTCATTGATCTTTTTATTTAATCCCCTGCTTGCCTGGATTTTGGCAACAATACTCATGCTGTCACCGGTTAATAGCGGGTAGGAAAATGCGCAAAGCTCCCAGTTAGAATAATGTCCGCTTAAAAAAAACGTTCCTTTGTTTTCGTCTCTTGCTTTTTTTAATAGTTCAGTGTTATAAAATTTAACGAACTGGTTT
>JBDTWU010000005.1:0-4141 GCA_040006535.1 bacterium
TGTTATTACAAGCACCGTAGCAATAATACCCGTTCTGTAATTATACAATATTAAAACCAATGCAATAATTATAAAAAAATATAATACTATAGAAATACCAGTAAACAAATGTGCTTGTAATAATTATAATTAAATATTATTGACTTCGTTCTCATTCCAAATATAATTACCGGAATTCTTACCGGAGTTAAAGAGCAGGTCTATGATTGAGCAGTCATCCGTAAATTCTCCATACTGCTGAGGGTAAGGCGGATATGCAGGTTCAAAAAAATTTAACCTGACCTCAGTTTTTTTCCAAAGCGGCAACTCAATATAGTCTTTTGCTCTTGTGCCTGTTATATAATCAGTCGCCTGCACTTTCTCGCAAATATCAATCAGTCTTTGAGTCGGATTATCATTACTAATATTCAATTCCGACAAAGAAATAAACTCAGTTTTATTTATTCCTAAGAAATCCGAGATACCTTTTATCAGATAAATATTCAGCTCGGTTAATTTTTCCCAATCTTTGTTATATACATCCTCAAAAAAATCTGAATACATTTTAAAATAAGGAGCTTTTGAATAATTATTCACAATGCTCAGCCAGTGTTTTTTCCTCCAGTTTTTATTATTATCGATCTTAACATCTTTTAAGAGCTGTCCGTACCTGCCCTTATGAAATACCGGCACTGTCAGCCACTTTAACCCGTCTGCAGTTTTAATCCTGTTTCTGTTGTGATGCGAATTCTTAACGAACTGAACATCATCCATAAAAATATAAAGGTCCGCCCGCTGTATCAGATGAAAATGTTTCCTTAGAAATAAATAAAACGGCTGCATGATAACTACATTCTTCAATCTGATTTCCGGATTCTTTCTTTATAATAAATAAATTTTAATTCTTTTTAAACAGCCTAATGCCACATGAATTTAAACGCACATCAACAAAAGTTTCTGAATCAGTAAGTCCGTTATTTGAATCCAGTGTTTTTAATAATTCAAACTTATTTACTCTGATCCTTTTTCCGCCTATGAGTATTGAGGTACCCGGGAAAGGATTTAACGCTCTCATTTTATTTTTTATTGTTACAATACTGGTTTCACTTTCGAGATATGCGTCTTCAGCTTTCGGTTTAGGAAAATATGATGACTCTTTTTCATTTTGAATTAAGCCTTCCGGTTTATGACCTTCTGCAAACAAATTTAATACTTCCGGAATGATCTCCCCGGATAATACTGCGATCTTTCTTTTTAATGATGAGTAATTATCATCTGATGAGATATAAAGATCTTTTTGTAAAATTATATTACCCGAATCAAGATTCTCAGTCAGAAAATGGACGGTCACACCTGTTTTGGTTTCACCGTTTAATAATACTGCCTGATCCGGATATGGTCCTCGGTATTTCGGCAATAAAGATGGATGCAAATTAATAATTCCAAGCTTCGGTATATCAATGAGCTGCTTTGATAAAATCTGATCAAACGAAGATGCAATTATAAGATCCGGCTGTTCCTGTTTTATCCGGTCAAGTACATCTTTACTGTTTAACTTTTTATCAAGATAACATTTAATATTATTCTGCCGGCATAATGTTTCTATTTGTATTTCATCGTAATAAGGATAGGGATGCTCATATTTTTTTGTGTAAACAGAATTTACTTTAACCCTATCACTGTTAAGAAGACCTTTTAATACAGCATTGCCTAATCCCGTTAATCCCAGCAGTATAACTTTCATTATGTCCGGTCTATTAGTTTTTATTTTTTATTTAGTTTAAAGGGTATGCCGGTCATTGCATTAAGTCCGATAAATGATAACTTTCAATTCTCTGAATGCATTTTTAAGAGAGAAAAAATCTTTCATGTTATAATTTTCAGCAACCGTGATCCTGTGAAGCAGCAGCAAGCTGACTGCAATAGTTCCGGCAGCAACAACAGGAAGTACTAATCCTCCTCCGATAATTCCGAATAAATTGATCAGAAAAAGAGAAAATACAACAGATAGTATCAATGAAGTAACTGATATAATTAAAATATAATTATATTTATTAAATGCAAGTATGATTAAGCCGAGGAACATTACTATTGGCCAGATCAGGATGGTAATTGAAAAACATTTCAATACAGGAACGGAATTTACAAATTGATTTCCGAACACGATTAGAATTATTTTATCTGAAAAAAAGAATGTCAGAAGAAACAGTATTAATCCTGTTATTACGTAAGAATAAAATATCAGGGAAATTTTTTCTATCCTGTTTTTTTTTTTTATGCTATTCAGTAGCATTGGCATTAAAGCATAGCTCATGCTTTGGAATACTGTAAGCAGTATTAGATAGATTTTATTGGATGCATTGTAAAGTCCGACAGCCTCTTTATTGAGAAAAATCCCGGTTGATAATAAAATGAATGATGAAGTAATTCCTTCTGCCTTTGCTGCCAGTCCCAGCTTATAAGCTTCTCTAAGCGTCTTTAGATTCGTCTTTATATTAAGATCAATTTTTATACTGTGATTGTTTATAAACGGAATAAATAAAAATGCTGCGGTGAAACATGTCTGTATAACTGAAAACACTATAAGTACATATACAGTTGGATAATTTACAAAGACAAAGAAGATTAATCCTGCATAGATAAGTTGTCCCGCTAATTCGGACAGGGAATTGTAGTAAAGTTTATTATTTGCCAGGTAATAATATTTAATAGAAAAGATCTGAGTGATATAAGTGACAGAGAAGATAATTATGTATATGTACTTATCATAATCAAAAAGAAAATATCCCGCAATGAACAGAACTGTGTAAGAAAATATTAAAGTAAGAATCTGTAGAGACATAATTTTTCCTATTACAATGTTGCTGTCAGTATTTTCGCAGAGCTTGTTCGTTCCGTAATTAAGATAACCGAAATCTATAAAAAATCCGAAATATGATAAGACTATAAAAAGATATGTATAGAGCCCATAACCTTCCGGCCCTAATGCCCTTGTTATTATTGGCAAAGTCAGAAATCCGATTACCCGTGCAATTGAATCAACGCCCAGCTTTGAAATGAAATTGATTATTAGTTTCAAAATCTGTCAGCTTTATTTTTTCGTCTCCACGAGATGGCTGCAAACAGGCTTTCATAATCACCAATATCAAACCAATAACCATCATGAAATATTTTTGAAGCATTACTGCTTTCAAATAGATCTTCCTGCTGTGCGATTTCTAAATTATTATTTATTATGTATGGTGCTATAACTCCGTATTCAGATGTTGAGCCGTGATTTTTATAGTAAAATTTATTTTTCCTGATATCAAACCTTCCCATCTGGGAAAGTTTTTGATTATCTTTTATTTTATGGAGGGAGAAAACGAAATGTGAATTTGATCCGAGGAACTCACCAATTAAATTATCAATCTTAACATCACAGATATTATCGCCGGGAACCAGAACGCCGTGCTTCCCGGTTCGTGTGACTTCCTTTATAAATGTCCATCCGCTGAACATATCATTGACTTTAGAATCATCCTGGATGATAGTTCTATAGCCGGATTCTTTCAGAGATTTATCGTTTTCTTTGTTAGTAAGAATTATTATTTCACTGATCAACTTTGAATCTTCTAATAATTTCAGACCAAATCTGAAAACAGGTGTGTCATATACAGGTATGCATGGCTTGGAAATGTATCTGGTAATTTCACCGAGGCGAACTCCTCTGCCTCCGCAAAACAGGACACCTAAAAATTCTTCCATAAGATTTCCGTACCTTTGCTGCTGAACTTTACATCGAGTGCTATAAAATTTGGATAAAGTTCATATTTTATTTTTTCTTTCAGCTTCGGATCTTTTGCAAATGCAAGGAGAAAGCCGCCGCCGCCGGCTCCCAGTATTTTCCCGCCTGTCATTCCTTTTTTCTTAAGGGTTTCGTAAAGCTGATCTATGTAAGGATTGCTTGTCTGATGGTTTAATGATTTCTTTAAACTCCAGCTTTCGTGTAAGAGCTTTCCTATATCATTGAGATCCGAATTTTCTATTTCCAGTGCGTTCAAAAATTCAAACGATAATGTTTTCAGATCTGCCAGATATTTTCTCTTACTTTCGCTTGTCAGATTTATATCGGAACTTGCAGGGGAGGTCCTGAAATCTCTCGCCATATTTGTGAAAACTA
>JBDTWU010000006.1:0-7994 GCA_040006535.1 bacterium
AGTAAGGATAGTTTTTATTTTTTATTATTACTAATTTCATTACATCAAAAAAATAAAATTATTCACTATGGGCAATAATATTTCTTTAGATAAGCTTTTTGTATCACCGGAAACGAAAGTATCTCTTAAAGATTTTGACACTGAATATTCAGGAAACAAAGTTGATAAAGATAGTAGTCAGGACCTTTTAGAGAAGTTAAGAGAAAAACTGGCAGAGATGCAGGATAAGCTTTATGCACAAAATCGCTATAGTGTGCTGGTGATTTTTCAGGGCATAGATGCATCAGGCAAAGACAGTGCAGTAAAACATATCATGACAGGTTTGAACCCTGCCGGAGTCAGAGTTAATAGCTTCAAGGTCCCTAATACAACGGAACTTGAGCACGACTATTTCTGGAGACATTACATTGAGCTTCCTGCCCGGGGAATGATAGGAGTATTTAACCGTTCTCATTATGAGAATGTTCTTGTTACGAAAGTTCATCCTGAATTTATTCTCAAGGAAAATCTTCCCGGCATAAAGAAACTTGAAGACATAACTCCGGAGTTCTGGGAAAAAAGATATAAGCAGATCACAAGGTTTGAAAAAAATCTTTATCAAAATGGTACAGTTATAATAAAATTTTTTCTGCATCTTTCAAAAAAGGAACAAAAGAAAAGGTTTCTGGAGCGTCTAAATGATCCAACAAAGAACTGGAAATTTTCTTCTAATGATGTAAAGGAGCGAGGCTTCTGGCAGGATTATATCTCAGCATATGAGTCAGCGCTCAGCAATACATCAAGAGATTACGCTCCCTGGTTTATTATTCCCGCAGATGATAAATGGTATGCGAGGCTGGCGATTGGAGAAATTCTTTATGAGCAGTTTGAAGCATTAAATCTCGATTATCCGAAAACAAACGATGAACAAAAAGCAGAACTTGAGGTGGCTAAAGAGCAGTTGCTGAATGAAAATAAGGAATGATAAACGCAATGGTTTTAATAACTTATAATTCTGTGAAGCTACATATTCCTTTTTATGCTGCGCAGGATTTTTTCCATCACTTCTACAAATTCTTTGCTCCCATTTTTGTTCAGCAGTAAAGAATTCTTATAATCTTCAATTGCGAAGTCATAGTTATTCATTAAGAAGTAAATCATTCCCCTGTTAAAGTAAGCAAGATAGCTCTGAGGGTAGCGAAGGATCTTTTGATCTGCGACTGCAAGTGCAAATTTATAATTTTCCTGCTTTACGTAAAGCTGATCTCTTTTATAATTTGTATAAACAATATTTGAATCAATTGAGAGAGCCTTTGAAATATTGCTCAATGCCTGAGTGGTATCTTCAGCAAGAATATTAACCCATGACATGTTAATATAGACCCTTGCATTATTGGGGTCAATTCCTGAAGCAGTAACAAGATCTAAAATTGCTTTTGGATATTCTCGCTGAACCGTATAAACCCTGCTTCTTCCAATATAACCTTCAATCTCATCTTTATTTACTCTTATTGCATCTGAGAAATCAGTTAGTGCTGATGAAAAATTATCAACAAGAAAATAAGTATTCCCTCTGTTTATATATCCTTCGAAATTATTAGGAGCTATGCCAATCGCTTTGGTAAAATCCTCAATTGCTCTGGAATAATTCTTTAATCCCTGATATGCTAATCCTCTGAACTGATATCCTTTCGTGTCATTTGGCATACTGTTTAAATATTCATCAAAACGCAATATTGCATCTTCAAATTTTCCGCCGTAATAATATTCCAATCCTTTTCCGAAGATCTCAGGTGTAGTTGTCTGTGAAGTGGAATGCCTGCAAGCTGAAGTTATTATAATTAATATTAACAGAAATTTTTTGTATCGGGTCATAATTTTTTTTTATATTATATACATTCTTATTGAATGTATCAATTATTTTAGAATGACTTAGTATTTTCTTGTATTTTCCGAGCTGATATTTTTTGAAGCACCACGCAAACCTTTCAGCCTATCAGAGGTAAAAGAATTTTTATCATCTTGATCATCCAATATTATCCTGATGTTAATCAAGTAATAATCAAGTAATAATCAAGTAATAATCTAATCACATCCGTTCAGACGATTATTGTAAAATTCACAATGAACTTTGATTAAGTTTTTTTCTTTCAAACTAAATTCTTAACGCCATTGTTTCACAGGCGGTTGTTTTTAAAAATATTAATTTTACTCTTTGCTATTAATTTCTAAAACTCAAAACATTTTGGACTGCAATGTAATCTAAGGTGATCATAAATGTCTATTGCTTTGAATATCTTTTTCATATATGGTATATTTATAATCACTGAAATATTCTAATAAATTTTTGCGTCCTGATGAAGCATCTTAAAATTATCAATCATCCGGTTATATCTCACTATCTTTCAATAATGCGTGATAAGAGTACCGGTAAAAGTGAATTCAAAGATTCACTTGACAAAATATCTTACTTATTAGCATCCGAAGCTTATTCATCAGTGGCCTTAGAGCATAAATTTGTTAATACTCCTTTTAAAAAAATTGACGGAAGCAGGATCAAAGATAAAATTGTTTTGCTTCCTATTCTTCGGGCCGGTTTAGGTCTGACGAAAGGTTTTATAGATCTTTACCCGGAGGTTATAACCAGTCATATCGGAATTTACCGCGATGAGGAATCTCTGAAGCCGGTTAAATATTATTTCCGTTTTCCCAAGATAAAGGATAAGAAAGATCTGAATGTTATAATTCTTGACCCGATGATCGCAACCGGAGGAAGTGTTATCTTTACTATAGAATATCTGCTAAATATGGGAGTGAGGAAGATCAGTGTGGTTTCATTACTCGCAGCACCTGAAGGAATTAATGCAATTAACAACAGGTTCAATAAAACAGAAAAAAGGTTTATAGAAATTATTACCTGCAGTCTTGATGAGAAACTAAATGAAAAAGGTTATATAGTGCCCGGCCTGGGTGATGCAGGTGACAGGATGTTTGGGACTTAGATTGAGTAAAAAAGTATCAAGTATTAAGCATTAAGTTTTTATATTAAAACAGACAACATTACAAACTTTACAAATTCAATAAAACTTTACAAACTTATAAACGATTCTCTTTTGTTCAGCACATTATATAAAAAAAAGCTCGATGAGCTGCTGTATCATACCCACAGGAATTTACCTTCCTCCCTTGCCAATGATAAGCTGATCACAAATTCATTTAAATTTGCTTACGAAGCACATAAGAATGATAAACGTGCTTCGGGTGAGGCATATATTTCTCATCCTTATGATGTTGCTTTAATACTTGCAAAAGAAATTCCTCTTGATGCAATATCAATTGCTGCAGCTCTGCTTCATGATGTAGTTGAAGATACAAAATTTACTCTCAATGATATAAAAGCAGAATTTGGTGATGAAGTTGCAGAGATAGTAAATGGTGCCACGAAAATTGAAGGGATGTTTGAAAATTATGAAATGAAGCAGGTCGAGTCATATAAAAAAATGCTTCTTTCAATGACATCCGATATCAGGGTTATTTTAATTAAGTTTGCGGACCGCCTGCACAATCTAAGAACGCTGGAGTTTCTGTCATCCGCAAAGCAAATGCGCCTTGCTCAGGAAACGCTGGAAATATATGCTCCGCTTGCACACAGGTTCGGTCTTTCTTCGGTTAAGACTGAGCTTGAAGATCTTTCATTTAAATATCTGGATAAGAAGGTTTATGATGAGATCGCTAAAAAAATTAAAGAGAAGAAAAAAGAGCGGGAGAAATTTATAAGAAAATTTATTGAACCAATAAGTGAGAGATTAGTCGAAGAAGGATTTAAGTTTGAAATCAGCGGAAGGGCAAAGCATCTTTACAGCATTTATAAAAAACTTATAAGCAGAAATAAATCATTTGATGAGCTTTACGATCTCTTCGCAGTCAGAATCATACTGGATACAAAAAATAAAAATGACTGTTTCTCCGTTTATGGGATATGTTCTGAAATATACCTGCCTGTCCCCGAAAGATTCAAAGACTATATATCACTGCCGAAACAAAACAATTACCAGTCTATTCACACTACGCTTGTAAGCAAGGAAGGTAAGATGGTCGAAGTTCAGATAAGAACGAATGAGATGCATGAAGTTGCAGAAAAGGGAATAGCTGCACACTGGAAATACAAGGAAAATAATAATCTGCATGACACTAATCTTGAAAACTGGATGAAATGGATCCGCGAGAGTCTGGAGACATCAAAAGATGAAACCTCATCTCAGGTTCTTGAAAGCTTTAAGCTTAATCTGTATCAGGATGAGATTTATTGTTTTACGCCAAAAGGCGAGTTGAAGATCCTTCCGACGGGAGCAACTGCGGTCGATTTTGCATTTGAGATCCATACACAAATCGGCTTGAAATGCATCGGCGCAAAGGTGAACGGTAAAATTGTTAATCTTGATACACCTTTAAAGAGCGGTGATCAGATTGAAATACTCACTTCAAAAAATCAAACTCCGAAAATCGATTGGGAAAAATTTGTTGTAACGCATAAAGCGAAATCAGATATCAGAAAATATTTTAATACCGAAAAAAGAAAGCTCATGCAGTTGGGAAAAGAGCTATGGGAAAAGAAGGCAAAAAAAAATAAGATTCAGCTTTCGGATGAAGGATTATCAAAAATAATTCATAAATTAAAATATAAAGACACCGGGCATTTTTATTACAGCATTGCGCAGGATGAAGCCAAGGTTAATGAAGTCATAGATACATTTACTGATAAGAATAAGCTACAGTCACTTGAACAGAAGAATTCTTCTCCCGAGGAATTCAAAATCACTGAAAATGAAAATATAAATTTTGATAAGTTTGTACAGGATGCCAGAACATCAACAAACGGGATCAATCTGGGAAACGGTGCGGCTCATAATATTAACGGCATTAAATACGACTTTGCAAAGTGCTGCAATCCAATTCCGGGTGATGATGTAATTGGATTTATCAGCCAGGAGAAAGGAATAAGAATTCATCGAAAAAACTGTAAGAATATTCTAAATCTTTTTCTGAAAGAACCTGAAAGAATTATTCAGATCAACTGGAATGAAACTGAAGCCGGTGAATTTACGGAAGGCATTAAAATAATCGGCGAAGACAGACCGGGCATTCTTAATGAAATTACAAAAACAATCTCTAAAAACTTTAATTCAAACATTAAGAGTGTGGATATAAAAACCAAGAGCTCCATGTTTGAAGGAACATTCATATTAACCATTCAAAACCTGAAACAATTAAATCAGATCATGGAAAAAATTAATAATCAGGAAGGAGTATTCAGCGTTTCACGATATGAACAATAAAAAAATTCTTGTTCTTTTTATAATTGCCCTTACATTATCTGCCTTTTCAAGTTCCGGAATTAAAACAATGAAATCAAATACATACAACGATACTTTGCAAAGTTCCGGTGAAAAACACCTGAAGAATATTAAGCAAAATATTTAAACTTCTTCACATATTACAACTGCACTTGCATAATCTTCAGTGTGCGATATGCTTATCTCAAATTTCAACTTCGCAAAATCATTTTGTTTCAGATGAACTATATATGGCTTACCCTTTTCATTGTTTAAGATCTCAATATCCTTCCACCCGAATTCTTTCCCGACTCCCATTCCAATAGATTTCGAGTATGCCTCTTTCCCGGCAAATCTGCCGGCAAAGTGCAGATCGGGTTTGGAAAATTTTTTACAATAATTTATTTCGTTCTCAGTAAGTATTCTCTGAAAAAATCTCTCACCATATTCTTCCATCAGCTTTTTAATTCTTTTTACTGCAATAATATCCGTACCGACACCTTTAATCATGAGTTATTATAAATTTCACCTATGTACACGATAATTTTTTATTGGAACGCGGGTGATGCTGATGGAAATGATTTGCGCTGATCTTTGTATATTTATATTTAAAGATGTTTTACTTGAAAAATAGATGATTATTATTAAAGTATAATTTTTTTATTAAATTGGAATAAGCTTTTTTGTAATAATGAGAAGATAGCGATAATCAGCCAAATCAGTATTATGCGCGTTCCAATTTTTAACGTGTACATAGAATTACTCTTATGAAATGTTGTTTTCCCTTTTGACAATGTCGATTAATTCCGAGATAGAGTTTATATCGTAGTCTGAATCAGGGTTAAGAGTATTAAATGTATCTCCATATCTGGCGAAAACAGTTTTCATTCCGACGGCTTTTGCGCCAACCATATCCCGTTCCGCCCAGTCTCCGATCATCAGGCATTCATCTGCATTTAGCTGCAGTTCTTTTAATGCCATATTAAAAGGTACAGGCGACGGTTTTCTTTCACGCGTTTCGTCGTATGTAATTACTACATCAAACAAATGATGAAAATTCAGATAAGACAACCTAAGCCATGCCTCTTTAGAAGGAGCATCAGAAACAACAGCAAGTTTAATTCCTAATTTAATGAGTTCAATTAATGCAGGAAATACTCCCGGGTAAGGTTTTAAAGCTGCTTCTCTCGCTGTCCTGTAGGCTACGATACCTGCAGAAATAATTTTATGATCCACTTTTCCCAATACTTCATGCACCATCTGATCAAAAACTTTTTGATATTCAATTCCCTCAGCGTCATAAATCTTATTTATGAATTCCTTAGTTTCATCAAAGGACATATTCCATCCTGCATCTATCATTGCAAGAATAGCCGCATCCACAGCCGCCCGCTTCAGAAGCATAAAGTCAACCAGTGTATTGTCGAGATCGAATATTATGGCTTTAATCAATTCTGTAATTCAAAAGGAATGAAAATATAATATATGTAAATTAAATTAGATAATTTTAGTTGAGTTATTTATGTAAATAGTTGAAAACAGTTGAATAGTTTTATATTTTATATCAGCTGAAAAATATAATTTTAAATATTACTTATTTTTTTGTGACTATTGCAATCAATAAATCCTTAATTCTTATTCCCGGCACTTCCCGCATACTCCAAAAAATTCCAGTGAATGTGATATGTCCGTATATCCCTTTTTATTCAACAGTTTCTCGAGCTCTATTAAAACACAAGTCTCGACATTCTCAACCTTCCGGCATTTTTTGCAGACAATATGATGGTGATGATGCCTGTCATAGACAAGCTCATATCTTTTAAATTCATCTTTGAAATCAATTTCATTTACAATATTCAGCTGAACAAATAAGTTAATGGTCCTGTAAACTGTGGCCAGATCGATTTTTTTATTGCTGATCTTATTATGAATTTCTGAAATGGTCAGCGGATGGTGATTTGATTTTAATATGCCGAGAATATCCAGCCGGGGCGCAGTGATCCGCTGTGAACGTGAATTAAGAATTACTTTGAATTCTTCAATATCAAAATCCACTTCAGAATGAGGATGAATTTGTTCTTTTATTTTTAATAATTTATTCATAAGAATAAAATCCGCCTTTGGTTTTTCTGCCAAGAAGGTTTGCATCTACCATTTTCTTCTGGATAAAGCTTGGCCTGTATTTTGGATCATTGAAAAAAGCTTCATAAACAGAGCTGGTCACTGAGAAATTAACATCGATCCCGATCAGATCCATTAATACGAAAGGTCCCATTGCAAAGCCGCCACAGTCCTTCATAACCTTATCAATAGTTTCAATTTCAGCAGAGCCCTCGCTCAAAATTTTTAATGCTTCTCCATAAAATGGTCTTGCAATCCGGTTAACAATAAATGCCGGTGTATCTTTAGCGATCACCGGAACTTTACCGATCTTCTTCGAAAGTTCTAAAGTGACTGCTATTGTTTCTTCAGAAGTAAAATTTCCTTTAACCACCTCAACAAGTTTCATAATATTCGCAGGGTTGAAAAAATGCATTCCTACAACTCGATCCGGATTCGTTTTAACAAAAGTTGAAATAGTAGTTATAGATAAAGAAGAAGTATTTGTTGATAAAATTGTTCCCGGCCGGCAAATGCTGTCCAGCCTGGAAAAGATATTTTTTTTCAGATCCAGATCTTCTA
>JBDTWU010000007.1:0-2823 GCA_040006535.1 bacterium
GGTGAAAGAAACACCAAAGGAAATCTTCCGAATATTTCAGCTGAAAATGCTGATACTTTTTCTTTATTTAGATGTATTGATTTAGATTTGCCGGGTAAATTATAATTGACAACAACATTAAATCTGTTCTCCAGATCATTCTCAAACTCGGCTTCTATAAAAAACTCATCTTCCCCGAATCTTATGCAGTCTGATTCCCCAGAGCCTAAAAAACTTTTTCCGAAAGTCGTGTAAGAAACAGCTTCGAGAATGTTGGTTTTTCCATGACCGTTATTCCCGAAAATTAAATTAAATTTATCATTAAAATTAAATTCCTGCTCAGTATAATTTCTGAAATTTTTTAACACTATTCTTTTTAAGATCATATCCCGGCGTCTCTGCGGCAGCCTGTTTCTATCTTTAAAATTTTTTTACCCCAGAGACACAAAGGCACAAAGGAAATCTTAAATGTTATTTTATCTTCGAATGCTCTGTGGCTTAATGTCTATTAGTAAATCATTTGCCTGTATATATAGTATTATCTTAAAATTTTTCCAAAGCTTTTATTACCGTGCTTGCTGTGATCAAATATATTTTGAGATGAATATCTTTTCATATTGAGAAATATCGGGGAAGGAAATCCAGATCCGGTAAATTTATATTCGGGTTCAGCCAACTCTTACCGGCATAATGAGCTCAATAAAATTCTCATTTTCCAATTGCTGTGAAGGAGTTGTAATAGCTGCTTTCGAAGGACTTCCGAATGTTATATTAATTTCATCTGTCTCCATCTGTGACACGGCATCAAGAAGGTAACCCGCATTGAAAGCTATAATAAATGGATTTTTTTCAAAATCCTCATCTCCGCTATTACTTACAAAATTACAATCAATGGTTTCTTCACCTTCTGAACCGATCTCAGGATTATCTGCTTTTATGGTGATTGTACTATTTGCAATTTCAAGACGGACACGCTTGGTAATTACATCGGCAAATATCAAAGCTCTTTTGAGTGAATTTGATAATTCGCTCTTGCTAATTTTTAATATCTTATCATTATCATTTGGAATTACATTCTCATAGCTCGGAAATGTATCGTCTATCAGCTTGGAATATATCTCAATATCTCCGAATGTTATTTTCAGATCATTCTCATCGAATTCAATCACCGAATCATCATTATTATTCAGCCTCAAAATTAAATTGCTCGTTTTAAGAGGAACAATAATTTTCTCTTCTACATCACTCTGCATTTTGAAATTATCCTTGATCATCTTGCCCAGCCGGAAACCGTCGGTCGCTACAAACTTCAGTTCAGTTTTATTTACATCAAGTAAAATTCCCGACATGTTCCTTCTCAGCTCATCAGTATTTACAGCATGTATAACTTTTGAAAGGCATCTTCTCATAGTCTGTCCGTCAAATTCAAGCTTATGCATGTCAGATTTCTCTTCCGGAACAGGAAAATCCTCTGCAGGCTCGCCGCCAATTGTATACTTGCCGTTTTTTGTCTTAATGGTGACCCTGTTCTTTTCATTTACCTCAAGATCAAGCTTCGCACCTGTTAAAGTCCGGGAAATTTCCAGTAATTTTTTGGCAGGTATTGCAACTCTGCCGTTCTTTTTTCCATCTACGGTTAATGTTGTCCGGATAAAGATCTCAAGGTCTGAAGCAAGAAGCTTCAGCTCGTTTCCATTTAATTCAAATAATATATTATCAAGGATAGGTAGAGGTGAGCGCGTAGGGATAACAGAATTCAGCTTTGAGAGATAATCTACAAGTTTATCACCGGTCACAGAAAATTTCATTTGCAATAAATTTGATTTAAATTGATTCAAAAATACATATTTAATCGACTATTTTCAATTCAAACAGGTTGTGCTCTGTGAAGTGTTTTTATGGGTTTGGTTTTATTTCTATTGGGAGCTTCAATGTATTATTAATAAAGTATCCGGCACTTCCATCCAAAACGATTATTGTAAAATTCATAATGAACTTTGATTACTATTATTTTTTATTTAACATTTTATTAAATGATATCATTTGGAAGATCAATCTAATAATTATTTTTAGATCGGGTAAAGCTCATAAATCCATTTAAAATTCTATATATTCTGATTATCTTTTATAAAAGAATAAATTGAATAAAGATAATCCAACGGGCGAATTTAATGAATTTGTTGATATAGTAAGAAAATTAAGAAATGAATGTCCGTGGGACAGAATTCAGACTCATCTTTCGCTGAGAAGGTGCCTGCTTGAAGAAACATATGAAGTTTTGGAAGCAATTGATAATAATAACAGCTCAGAGCTAAAGAAAGAATTAGGTGATATTCTGTTACAGGTTATATTTCATTCAAATATTGCGGAAGAAAATAATGACTTTACGCTCAAAGATGTAATTGAATCCGAAACAAAAAAATTAATTGAGAGACATCCTCATGTATTCGGGGAATTAATTGTTAAAGACAGCGAAGAAGTTAAGAAAAACTGGGAGAAGCTTAAAAAGAATGAAGGCAGGAAATCCATTATAGACGGCATACCTGAAGAGCTGCCGGCTTTGCTGAAAGCCTACCGGATACAGGAGAAAGCATCAAAGATTGGTTTTGACTGGAAAGATGAAAAACCTGTTTTTGAAAAAATAGTTGAGGAAATAAATGAATTGAAAGAAAATGTTAATAATGGAAAGCCCGAAAAAGAAATTGAAGATGAGCTTGGCGATGTTTTATTTTCAATTGTAAATTATGCAAGATTTCTAAAGATAAATCCTGAAGATGCATTGAGAAGAACCGTAAAGAAATTCAGGAACAGGTTTCAGAAGATAGAAAAGTATGCCGAAGAAAA
>JBDTWU010000008.1:0-2401 GCA_040006535.1 bacterium
CAGGTAAGCTGGTAAAAAGTACTGCTGTAAAAATTAAAGTTTGTAAAAAATTCATCCGGGTTTAGTTCGTTTTACTTGAAAATATACGATTGTGTATATTATATCCATGTAAATTATTAAACCTTTATAAATTTGTCTCATACTGCCCGGTCTGCTTCGGGAATGTGGGTGATTTTATGAGTTGTGATAAAATAATATTAAACAAGCTCTTGAAAAATATTTTATAAATATGAAAACTAATTATTTTACTCCTTATCAAACAGGTATGTAATTTCTTTGCTTTTCAGAATATCATATAAATTATTTGCCGGATATATCCTTAAGAATTTCATTTCTTCATTACTAATCCACCTGATTCCCAGCATTCCCTGATCCTGCAGCTCTCCGGGGACTGCAGCCTGTTCTTTATTTTTCTGTGTGCATCTGAAAATTATCTCGACCTGATGTATGCCGTTTTTCCAGACATCAAATTCGGAGGAATCTATTATAAACTCCCTTACGATTACAACTTCATGTGACTCAATGTCAAGATTCGTTTCTTCTTTAAACTCCCTCTTTAAAGTGCTTCTAAGATCTTCTCCTGTATTTTGGCTGCCTCCCGGTAATGCATATAAAATTCCCCTTGTGTCTTTATATTCTGCAAATAAAATTTTATTATTTCTTTCAAGTATTCCCCTTGCTGATATATTATGTTTCATCCTCACTCATGATTTTATTTATTGAGTTGTAATATGCATAATCAATCTCACTTAATGCCAGATCTATATCAAGATTTATTTTCATTCTGTTTCCCTTTGTTACTCCTATCTGCAGAGTATCTATATTCATATCTTTCGACAAATCAAATATTTTTTTCAGATTACTATTGCCGGCGGTTACAATAATACTGCTTTGTATTTCTGCAAAGATCTGGAAGTCTTTTCTGTCTTCTGTATCAAAATTTATTACACATCCCATCTTATTATTTCTGTCCATAACGCAGCACTCTGCAAGAGCAACTGCAATTCCTCCGTCGGAAATATCATGAGCGGAATTTATTAAAGATTGATCTGCCAATTTTAAAACAAGCTCCTGAAGTCTCTTTTCATAATTCACATCAATATCAGGCGCATCTCCTGCGACAAGATCATGAATTGAATTAAGATACTCACTCCCCCCGATCTGGAATATGGAATTTCGCCCTTCTCGCGAAGCCGGGATCCCGGATCTCTGATCCTCCTCTCCATTGTATTTCATCCCGCATTCTGCCCACTTACCAATCACAAGTATAATATCATTTTCATTTTTAAAATAACTCGTCATTACTTTACTCACATCTTCAATCAATCCTATCACTCCGATGACAGGTGTCGGATATACAGAGTTATCTCTGGACTGATTATAGAAACTTACATTACCTCCTGTAACCGGAGTTTTCAAAGCATTGCATGCATCCCCGATTCCTCTTACAGCTTCACTGAACTGGTAATAAACTTCCGGATTATATGGATTTCCGAAATTCAGACAGTTTGTTATTGCAAGCGGTGTAGCACCTGTACATGCAACATTCCGTGCACTCTCACATACAGCAAGCATTCCTCCTTTATATGGATTCAGATATACATATCTTCCGTTACAGTCAACTTTCATAGCAAGAGCCTTCTTTGTTTCCTTCAATCTGATAACGGATGCGTCCCCGCCCGGAAGAACTACTGTATTTGTTCTGACTTCCTTATCATACTGGTCATAAACCCAGTTTTTATTTGTAATGTTAGTGGAAGATAGTAACTTTAACACAACTTCATTTAAATCATACGGTTGAATTATATTTTCAAAATCAAAAGCTCTTTTTTCTGCAAAGTATCCCGGCTCTTTTTTCTCCCTTTCATAAACAGGTGCTCCGCCTCCAAGCACCAGTTCAAAAGCAGGAACATCTGCTTCAAGCTTTCCTTTATAAAAAACTTTCACTCTGTCTTCCTGAATTATTTTCCCGATCTCTGAGCAATTCAAATCCCATTTATCAAAAATATCTTTAGCAATTTGCTCTTTGCCTTTTTTAATCACGACTAACATTCTCTCCTGCGATTCGGAAAGCATAATTTCATAAGCGCTCATATTCTTATCTCGAAGCGGAACCTTATCCAGATTTATTTCCATTCCGCAATTTCCTTTTGCACTCATCTCACTTGTCGAACAGGTAATACCCGCCGCGCCCATATCCTGAATGCCAACTACAGCTCCTGATTTTATAACTTCAAGTGTTGCTTCAAGCAATAACTTTTCCGTAAAAGGATCTCCAACCTGAACATTAGGTCTTTTCGATTCTGAATCTTCAGAAATTTCTTCCGAGGCAAAAGTTGCTCCGTGGATTCCATCTTTTCCTGTAGAAGAGCCGACTATGAACACGGGATTTCCAATACCG
>JBDTWU010000009.1:0-2213 GCA_040006535.1 bacterium
TGCAAGATCTTCTTGTGTTTTCTTCAAATTAAAATTTTTTGGTTTTAACTTATGCAAACCCTCGTCCTTCTCAAGAGGGGAGTTGTAACATTACAATCTCAACACACAACAATCTGATGCACTCCACTATCTAACACCCAGGGCTCGCTCTAAACTTTAAATGCGCCCGGACAAATATCATTTAAAAAACATTCCGGGCAATTAGGATTTCTTGCTTTACAAATAAGCCGTCCATGCTCGCCGGCTCTCATTGAAAAGTAAAACTGCTCGTCAAATGGTATAAGTTCTTTAAGCTCAAGCTCTATCTTGTCAGGATTATCACTTTCAATAAGCCCGAGCCGTCCGGTAACTCTTTTCAAATGTGTATCGACAATAATTACATCTCTTTTTCCGAAACAATTTCCCAGTACGACGCTTGCCGATTTTCTACCGACACCTGCAAGTGATGTGAGTTCTTCCATTGAACCGGGGACTTCATTTTTATAAACATGAATCAATGATTTACAAATAGACAGAACCGCTTTTGCTTTATTGTTATAAAAATTTATTGATCTGATATTTTCCCTGAAGTTGTTTTCACCGTCACTGTCTATATCTTCAGGTGATCTGTATTTTGTCGAATATAAAGGAGTCATTGTCATGTTTACTCTGACATCGGTGCATTGTGCTGCCAGCACTGTTGATATGAGCAGCTCAAATGGAGAATTAAAATCAATATGACATTTTGGATTGGGGTATTGGACTGCAAGACGTTTCACAATTTCTATTGCGTATTTCTTCAGATTAGTTTTAGTCAAACCATTTTTCACACAAAATATTTAATTAAAAACTTACATTAAAGTAAGATTGAAGAAAAATTGATTTTGATAATGATATGAATTGATTTATTTTTTGAAATCAATGAATAATTCAGTAGAATAATCCACACTATTTTTTGGACAGAATTGATATATTATCAGTTCAGTACAAGATTTTTTTATAATTTGTTTTTTATCTTGTGCATGTCCCGCATTAGCGGAAATCGTTCAAAAGAAATTAAGCCGCGCACTGCGTGATTTTATTATTGAACCTACATTTTGAACGGATGTAATATATTATTCTTTTATTTATAATAAATTGTCTTAAAACATTCTTCAGAAAAACTTATTTTGTCTGATTAAATTTAATTTTATAAATTTCATAAATTAAAAGCAGTTATGTTCTCACAATTCCAGCCCGCATTAAAAAAAGAATTAGAATCCATTAAAGAGCAGGGACTTTATAAAACAGAAAGAATAATTCAGACACCTCAGGGGCCAAAGATAAAAGTAAACGGCAGAGAAGTTTTAAATTTTTGTGCAAATAATTATCTCGGACTTTCCTCACATCCAGAAGTCATCAAAGCTGCCCACAGTGCCCTAGATGAATGGGGATATGGTTTATCCTCTGTAAGATTTATTTGCGGAACCCAGTCCATACATAAAATTCTTGAAGAAAAGATCAGCAAATTTCTGGGAACTGAAGATACGATTATTTATGCCGCATGCTTCGATGCAAACGGCGGAGTTTTCGAACCTCTGCTCAGTGATAAGGATGCTATAATTTCAGATGAACTGAATCATGCGAGCATCATTGACGGCGTTCGTCTTTGCAAAGCAATGAGATTCAGATATAAGAACAATGATATGAAAGATCTCGAAGAAAAATTGAAGGAAGCAAAATCGAAAGGTGCCGAACAAATTATTATCTGCACGGACGGTGCATTTTCCATGGATGGCGTGATAGCAGACCTTCAAGGTATCTGTGATCTGGCTGATAGATATGAGGCAATGGTAATGACGGATGAATGTCATTGCACAGGATTTCTAGGTAAGACCGGAAGGGGATCAATTGAAGTGAATGATGTAATTGGAAGAGTAGATATAATTACAGGCACGCTCGGTAAAGCTTTAGGCGGCGCGATGGGAGGATTTACCAGCGGCAGGAAAGAAATTATTGAATTGCTCAGACAAAGAAGCAGGCCGTATTTATTTTCCAACTCACTTGCACCTTCTATAGTAACAGCGTCTATAAAAGTCTTTGATCTTCTCAGCGAGACGACCGAGCTACGCGATAAGCTTGAAGAAAATACAAAATATTTCAGAATGAAAATTACAGAACAGGGATTTGATATCAGGCCTGGCATTCATCCTATTGTTGCAGTAATGCTTTATGATGCCAGGCTGTCGCAGGAA
>JBDTWU010000010.1:0-4130 GCA_040006535.1 bacterium
AATGTCAGTATATTAAGTACTCTTGATGATGATTATCCTTGCAATCTGAAAAATACATTTGATGCACCCATAATAATTTATTGTAAAGGAAGATTAAACAAATCAGATAAATACTCCCTTAGCATAGTAGGTACAAGAACTCCGACAGAATACGGAAAATATACCTGTGAAGATTTTACAGAAAAGCTTTGCAGGCTGGGAATTCCGATTATCAGCGGATTTGCGAGAGGTATAGATTCCGTTGTTCACAGAACTTGTCTGAAGAACGATAATCTTACTTATGCTGTGTTTGGATGCGGAGTTGATGTCGTTTATCCTTCAGAAAATAAAAAGCTTTACAATGAACTTACAGAAAGAGGAGCTGTGTTATCGGAATTTCCGCTGGGATCTTTGCCTGAGAAGGTAAACTTTCCTCGGCGAAACAGGATCATCAGCGGTATCAGTGTCGGAAGTCTGATCATTGAAAGCGGAATTAAAGGAGGCTCGCTTCTTACAGCAGAATTTGCGATTGATCAGGATAAAGAAGTTTTTGCAGTTCCGGGATATATTAATTCAAAACAATCTGAAGGAACAAACGAGCTGATCAAAAAAGGTCATGCGAAACTTGTAACTAATATTGATGATATACTTTCTGAAATTGATATTAAGCTTAAGCCGATTTTAAGAAAAGAACTGATCATTAAAGAAAATAAACTGATATCTGAATTGAAGGATGCAGAAAGAATATTATATGAGGCAATTGAGCATATTCCGGTTCATATAGATTCCATAAATGAGATCACGGGCTTATCCATTTCAGACTGCCTGGTGAATCTTCTCTCATTAGAATTTAAAGGACTGATAAGACAAACCCCCGGGAAAAATTTTATCAGGATTTAAAATTTCCGCCGGGTTACAAAAAATTATACTTGAATGGAAAAATTTATTATAGACCACCGAATATTTTCGACCAAATTTAGTTGTGATTTAAATCAATGCAAGGGCGCATGCTGCACTCTGAAAGGTGCAGGTGGCGCGCCAATACTTGACTCTGAAGTTGAAATTATCGGACAGAATATAAAAATTGTTAAAAAATATCTGAAACCTGAAAATTCTAAATTGATTGATATGGAAGGATTTCTTGAGGGAAGTCCCGGAGATTATTCAATCAGTAGTATTGACAACGAGGAATGTGTTTTTTCATATTTCGAAAATGATATTGTAAAATGTTCATTTCAAAAAGCTTTTAACAACGGTGAAACTACATTCAGAAAGCCGATCTCGTGTCATCTATTCCCGGTAAGGGTTTCGGGTGAAAAACGGAATATCATAAAATATGAGGAACTATATGAATGTCATACAGCTCTGAAGAAAGGTGAAGAAGAAAATGTTTCAATATTTGAATTTACAAAAGACTCATTGATCAGAGAGTACGGAGAAGAATTATACGAGGATCTCCGGGATAAATTTTCAGAAAAAAGATAATAATGCTGAAGCAAACATATACTCAAAAGCTGACTCAGAAACACCTTCCAAAAATCATACTAACACAAAATATACTTTCTATTCCGACGCTTGCACTGGATAACATAATAAAACGTGAGCTGGAATTGAATCCGATGCTTGAGGAAGAGAATGAAACCGATGAGGAAGAGACTGATCAGCAGCAAATTACCGAAGAATCGATAACTGACAGTTTACCTGATCATAATGAGAACGATCCTCAAAAAACTGAATCAGATATTGAAGCAGAAGAAGCTAACCCCAAGGAAGAATTTGACTGGGATGAATATTTTGAGAATGAATCTGATGAGTACAAATCATATGATGGAGAGCCGGGAAGCAATTTTGATAAGAATAGCTTAATCCGGGACAGCAGTAATCTATTCGATACTCTTAATTTACAGCTTCAGCTGTCAGATCTAAGTAAGAAATTGATTTTTATCGGAGAAGAAATTCTCTGGTCTCTCAATGACGACGGATATTTTACAGATAATCCTGAAGATATATTAAGTGACCTTGACGCTAAAAAGGAACAAACTGAATTTGAAAATGAAAGTTTCTTAATGGAAGAACTGAATGAAGCATTGAATTATATACAGAAGCATTTAGATCCTGCCGGGATTGCTGCAAGAAATTTAAATGAATGTCTGCTCATACAGATTCAAAGATCCGGGCAGAATCAGGAATTCAAAAATTATTCGGAAACCGTGCTGAAAAATCATTTTGAAGACCTGCGCTTAAAACGATATGAAAGAATAAGCAGGGATATGAATATTGATTTAGAAAAAGTGAAAGAGATCTTTGATTTCATTCACCGTCTGAATCCGAAACCGGGGCTGAAAAATGAATCTCCCGTGGAAAATTATATTGTGCCGGATCTGGTGGTTAAGAAGGTTGATGATAAATTTGAGATTTTTTTGAATGATAAATTTGTACCTTCGCTGAGAATAAACAGAACCTATAAGAATCTCTTTGTAGATGAGAAAAAAACTCTGGATAAAAACACCAAAGAATATATTACAAATAATTTTAACAGAGCCAGATGGTTCATAGATGCAATAAACTCACGTCGTGAAACAATGCTGAAGATAATGGAAGCAATCATTGACAGGCAAACATATTTTTTTGAGAATAACGGTGAACGTCTCTCACCGCTTTATGAAAAAGATGTCGCCGAAAATATTAAAATGGATACTTCTACCGTAAGCAGGGCAGTGCGGGGTAAATTTGTTCAGACAGACTTTGGTATTTATGAGCTCCGGTCATTTTTTACATCTCCTCTGGCTACAAATGACGGTGAGGATGTTTCGAATGTCGAAGCAAAGGTAAGGCTGAAAGAATTAATCGATAATGAAATCAATACCAAGCCCCTCACTGATGAGGAGCTTACACATGAAATGAACAAAAAAGGATTTAAGATAGCACGAAGAACTATAGCAAAATACAGGGAGGCTATTAATATTCCTGTTGCAAAACTCAGAAGAGAAATTTAATAAACAAACTGGTTAATTTGAAAAAAGAAAATTTAATACGTTCCACAACAGTCATCGGGCTTATAAAAAACGGTGAGGCTGTAATCGGAAGTGACGGTCAGGTCACGATGGGCAACACTGTAATGAAACATACTACCAGAAAAGTAAGAAAAATTTTTAATGATAAGGTATTGGTTGGATTTGCGGGTGCTACTTCAGATGCTTTTACGTTATTTGAAAGGTTTGAAAGCAAGCTGGAAGAATATAAAGGTAATCTTTCGCGAGCCGCTGTCGAGCTGGCAAAAGAGTGGAGAACTGATAAATACCTCAGAAAGCTTGAAGCACTTCTTGCAGTTGTTGATACAGAAAAAGCTTTGATAATTTCCGGAACAGGGGATGTCATAGAGCCGGATGACGGTATTGTTGCAATTGGCTCGGGAGGAAGTTATGCCCTTGTTGCATCCAGAATGCTCCTGAAGTATTCAAAGCTAAATGCCAGAGAAATTGTTACAGAATCCCTTGCACAGGCAGCAGATATCTGCATTTATACGAATCATAATATCTCAATTGAAGAATTAAAAAAATAATATTAAAAATAAGTTTTGATAAAAGAAGATAAATTAAATAAAGAAACAAACGGAAAAGTAAAAATAAAAAAAAAATTGAACAAGACCGTTGTGTCTGAAATTAAACAGCTCACTCCTTCTCAGATTGTTGAAGAGCTGGATAAATATATTATTGGTCAGCAGAATGCAAAAAAATCTGTAGCTATTGCTTTGAGAAACAGGTGGAGAAGGCAACAGGTGAAGGATGATATGAAAGATGAGATAATGCCCAACAATATAATTATGATCGGACCTACAGGAGTTGGTAAAACGGAAATCGCACGAAGAATTTCCAAGCTGGCTAATGCACCTTTTATTAAGGTTGAAGCATCCAAGTTTACCGAAGTGGGATATGTAGGACGGGATGTCGAATCCATGATAAGAGAGCTTACTGATCTTTCGGTTAATATCGTTAAAAATGAAAAGATGAACGATACGGCCAAGTAAGGAAAGAGACCAGAACAACGCCCAAATCAATGAGGCCATACCACATCGCACTCTTGATCACCCATGACCTTGCGAATCTCCTGACGGCACTCGGCTATCAAGAAGATAAGCAAGGAAAAGCGAG
>JBDTWU010000011.1:0-6182 GCA_040006535.1 bacterium
CCGGCGAGGTATTCATATCTAACTACAGTTCATGATAGTTTATGACGTTGTGATCATCGGTGCAGGAGCAGCAGGATTAATGTGCGCTGCAGAGGCAGGTAAAAGAGGTCGCTCAGTAGTTGTGATCGAGCATGCAGAAAAAATCGGAAAGAAAATTCTTATCTCGGGCGGAGGAAGATGCAATTTTACAAATAAGTATACTACGCATGAAAATTTTATTTCACAAAACCCGCATTTTTGTAAATCCGCCCTCTCTGAATTCAGTGCTGACGATTTCATTTCAATAGTCGAACAACATAAAATCAGTTATCACGAAAAAAAACTCGGCCAATTATTTTGTGACGGCAGCTCTAAGCAGATCGTCGAACTTCTTCAGGATGAATGCAGTAAAGCTAATGTGAAGATAATTACTGATCGCATAGTGAATGAAATTAAAAACAGTGATCGCTTTGAAATCGAAACTACAAGGGAAAAATATATTTCAGGATCAGTTGTAATTGCGTCAGGAGGAATATCAATTCCGAAAATGGGTGCAACTGATTTCGGATATAAAATAGCTGAGCAGTTTAAACATAGAATTATGGAATTAAGACCCGGATTGGTTCCCATTACACTCAATGAAACCGGAAGAAAAGTTTTCAGCAAGCTCAGCGGAATTTCAGTTGATTCAATAGTTACCTGCAATAAGATAAGTTTTCGTGAGAATATATTATTTACCCATCGGGGAATAAGCGGACCTGCTGTGCTTCAGACATCTTCATATTGGAAAGAGGGAGACGAACTCATAATTAATTTATTGCCTGAGAAGAATTTGAATGAAATATTCCTCAGGAATAATTCTTCCAGAACTGAACTGATAAACTTTATCTCAAATTATTTTCCAAAAAGATTTGCTGAGGTTTTTTGCAGCATTCATTTTAAATGCAAACCTCTAAACCAGTATTCTCAAAAAGAATTTAGAATGATTTCCGAAAAATTTCATAACTGGACGATTACTCCATCAGGAACGGAAGGGTTTACAAAAGCAGAGGTTACACTTGGTGGTATTGACACTAACGAACTTTCATCTAAAACCATGGAGTCGAAAAAAGTAAAAGGCTTATATTTTATTGGTGAAGTTGTAGATGTTACCGGCTGGCTGGGGGGTTATAACTTTCAATGGGCATGGTCGTCCGGGTTTGCAGCGGGAAAAGCTGTTTAGAATTTCAGATTTAGAAATCAGAAATTTAGATTGTAAATTGTAGATGTTCACTTTTATCTGAAAGATATTATTGAGATTTTAAAGAGGTCGGATTTTTAAATTTCTTCCAGTTTTTTCATTGAGATATTCCATTTGTATTCTTCTGATAATAATATCTTCTTAATAATTTTTAAATGATCTGTTAATTCTGCCCTGTCGGGGATCTTCAATAGTTCAGCAATATATCCGAACAAAGAATAATCATGAGCGCACGAATTATTTTCCTGCCTCCTGCCAATAGTGCATCTGCTACATTCAAATTGTACAAGCTTACATAAAGGCACACACAATAAAAGTTCGTCAAAGCCATCAGGCCAATCAGAAGCGAGCCATGCGTCAACATCCCTTCCATTATTAAAAACCGACAATAACAATTCCCAAGCTTCATTATCCGAAACAATCTTTTCAAATGCCTCAACCTGTTCCAATGTAAGCATTCTTGCAGTGTCAGAGCTCATATCACTTGAAGCCCATTTATTACTGATCCCTTCATATTTCAGAAGCTCTTTAATTATTTCCATTTCATTATTTAATCAACGCATTTTTAAAAAATTTTAAGTGGTTATTTTAGAAATAACGGTTTTAAATTCCCAATCTAAAATCCAAAATCTAAAATCCAAAATCTAAAATCATCTGTTCCATTCATGATCTTCCGCTTCCCTGCATTGCTTTGAGCACGATCTCTTGTATTTTATTTCACAATCTTCGCAGCATATAAACTGAAAGTGGCAGCTAAAATGCGCACAGTTTACATATCTGTCATGGGGCTTTCCGCAGAGGTTACATTTACCTATTAAAGTATATCCTTCCGCAAAATTTACTTCAACAGAAATTCTTTCATCGAATACATAGCATTTACCTTCAAACATACTTCCCCTTGTTGAATGGTCATGAGAATAATTAATTATTCCACCTTCAAGCTGATTCACATTTTCAAATCCTTCTCTCATGAGCAATCCGGTAAATTTTTCACATCGCACCCCGCCGGTGCAATAGGTAAGAATTTTTTTACCTTTTAAGCTATCAGAATTTTTTTTTATCCATGCCGGAAATTCCTTAAATGTTCTAACATCCGGCCTTATAGCATTTTTAAAATGTCCAAGATCATATTCACAATCATTCCTCGCATCAAGAATGACAACATCTTCATTGTTCATGGCAGTATAAAATTCCTGCGGACTCAGATGCTTTCCGGTAATTATATTAGGATCCACATCCTGCTCAAGATTCATTGTTACAATTTCCTTTTTCGGACGGACATATAATTTTTTAAATGCATGCCCGCTTATTTTATCAATTTTAAATTCCATATCCCTAAATCTGGGATCCATGTGCATAGAGCAGATATAGGCATCAGTCTGGAGCAATGTTCCGGACAAAGTTCCGTTAATTCCTTCTTCAGCAATGAGAATTCTTCCTTTCACACCCAGAG
Organism: bacterium; assembly: GCA_040006535.1. Lineage (GTDB taxonomy): Bacteria > Bacteroidota > Ignavibacteria > Tepidaquicellales > Tepidaquicellaceae > JAGPCH01. The sequence continues at coordinate 2,673 of JBDTWU010000011.1, forward strand.
CCTTGCAGAATTTCAAATGAAGCCGGGAATAATTTTCATAATTTTTTATATGAACGTACTTATAATACAGCAGTATTCTGTAAGGCATACCATTTTTCATAACTTTAATTTACTCTTATTAGAGTTGCGTATCAATTTAGAATCTATTCTTACAAACTACTTTCTGATCCGGTGTGATCAGAAGAATTTTAATATTTTCAATAATTTTCAATTATTATCAATTTTGTTTATTGATATAAAAGATTTTTATAGATAACTTATGCATCATAATCCAATTCAAATAGTCAATCAAAATATTAACAAAGAAATAGAAATGATAAATTAAATTAAGTAAATGAAAATCATTAATTAATCAAAAACAAAAAAAACCTTATGAAAAAAATTTTAGTTACATTCTTTTTTATTTTGGGTATAAGTTTCAATGTTTATGCTCAGAATAAACCTGTCATCAGAAACACAGCTACAGAGTCAGCGCCTAATAACAACCTGAATGTTGATGAAAAGGGATACAATAATGTTCAGAATTACGGAGCAAGATTTTTCGGACAAAATGCGGCTGCCACAAGTTTCTTTACAAAAGGATTTTTGACTTCTGCTGCAAATCATACAAACTTCGGACCAAGCTCCACGAACTTATACGGAGCAATGGAATTTGATAATAACGGAGTTTTATATTGCATAGCAGTGGCAGCCAATTCTCCACTTCAGACACTCGATACTGTTACAGGGGTATTAACTACCCTGGGACCTATAACCGGACTTGGTTCAGAACAGGTGTTAGGAATGTCTTTTAATTTCCTGACTAATAAAATGTATATAACAACTATCACGCCCAGCCTCGATAACTTATATACATTAGATCTTACTACAAGAACTGTAACCTTAGTAGGATCAACTGGCCAAAATTTATTCGATATCTCAATCAACAGCACAGGACAATGTTACGGAATCAGTATTAATGACAATTTAATTAGCATAAATTTAACAACCGCTGCCGGAACAATCATTGGACCGATAGGTTTTGACGCTAATTTTATTCAGGGTATAAGTTTTGACAGGTCAACGGACACATTATGGTACGCTGCTTATAATCAAACCGCAGGTGCAGGACAATTAAGAACAGTCAATTTAACAACGGGTGCAACTACTTTGATTGGACCATTTAATCCGCCTGCAGAAATCTGCGGATTTGCAATAGCAGGAAAAAAAGCTTTCCCTCTTAATGCATTCAATTTAACAGCTCCGGCTCCCGGCGCAAGACTTGTCACTGTTGCAGGATCAACAACTCCTGTAACATTTTCATGGGACACTTCAGCAAGCGGTGCTACTTACAGGTTTATTTTTGGAAGCCCTGTTGTTCCCCCAAGAAGATTTACTATACCTTCTTCCACCAACAGCATTACCACAACTTTAGGTGCATTGGATATTATCCTGGCAGCTAACGGATTCACCAACAACGGAGGTGCATCAGACTCTGCAGTCGGCCAATGGAATGTATGGGCATATAAATCTCCCGGTGTAACAGGTCCGGATTCTCTGAGTGCAACAAACGGACCCAGAGCAATAACCCTGAGAAGGCAGCAGGTCAGCTTGGCACCATTTTCTCTGATATCTCCTCCTACAAATACAACTATTACTACTTCACCTGTGGATCCTACTCTTATTAATTTCACATGGACAAGATCTGGTGTCGGTTCATCATACAAATGGCTGTTCAAAACAGGTGCAACATATACTGACCCTGCTACATTAAGATTCCCTTCAAATAATGGTGGTCTTGATACAATATGGTCTGTAAGAAATTCAAGAATTGATTCAATACTGGCCGGTATCGGAATTACTGCGGGTGATTCTGTAACGGGTCAATGGAGAGTGAGATCATTTTCCTCATCTGACTCATTAAATTCCAACCCGCCTGACAGAACTATTTCATTCAGAAGAGCAGGTTTACTGCCGTTAAATCAGGATTTCGTAGATGCAACATTCCCGCCGCCGTTCTGGGGTTTGGATAACGGAGGTGGAACAACACAATACTGGACAAGAAGCCCGGTAGGAGGATATAACGTTGGTGTGGGTTCAGCAAAATACGATTTCTGGTCAGCACCAACAGCAACACCACCTCAGACATTATCAAGTAATCAGTTCCCCGCTGTTACATCACCGAATAATTATCTGAGATTTAATTATTCCCATGCATACTATTTATCTGGTGCGACCCTGGCTAAAGATTCATGCATAATCGAAACCTCAAGCAATAATGGGTCAACATGGACCGTTTTAATTAGAATGGGTGCTTCGCAGACACTTTCAACAGGTTATAATTCTTCTCCAATCATGTCAACTGTCGCATCACAATCATTATTTACCCCAATAGCGGCTAATCAGTGGGCAACCAAGATATTATCAATGCCTGTAGGAACGAATAAAGTTCGTTTCATTGCAAAAAGTGATTTCGGAAATAATCTGTATATTGATAACATAACTTCAGGTACCATCACGGGTGTTGGAAACACTACTCTGTCTTTGATTCCTGAAAAGTATGAACTTTCACAAAATTATCCAAATCCGTTCAATCCTGTTACAAAGATCAACTTCTCACTTCCAAAACAAACACAGGTTACATTAAAAATATATGATATACTTGGAAAAGAAGTTGCCATCTTAGTTAACGAAGTTAAACCTGCAGGAACTTATGATGTGAATTTTAATGCATCAAATATTTCCAGTGGAATTTATTTCTATAAGATTGAAGCTGAAAATTTCACAGACATAAAGAGAATGATGTTAATAAAATAAGTTCATAGTAATTTATAATATTGAAAACCCTGATTTCAGATGAAGTCAGGGCTTTTTTTTGATAATATTTTATTGATTGATTAGTTAAATTGTTATTTCTTACTTATTCATTTGAATACCAAAAAATTAATTTCTTATAAAATTCGGATTGAATAAAATAATCAGATCAGGTCGCAATAATTATATCTTAATTTTATTCCTATCCGTTGTTCCCCTTTTGCTTCATTTATATACAAATGCCTTTGCAGGATATGGTTACTTCAGGGATGAGCTTTACTATTTAGCCTGCAGCAACAGGTTAGACCTCGGATACGTTGACCAGCCTCCGCTCTCAATTTATTTTTTATTTCTCAGCAGGAATATATTCGGCGATTCTCTTTTCGGTATTCGGCTCCTGCCTGCGGTCATTTCGGCGTTAACAATTTATTTCACCTGTCTTATGACAATAAGTTTCGGCGGTAGGAAGTTTGCAATAATAATTTCTTCGGTCGCAGTAATCTTCGCGCCGGTTTATCTGGCTATGAATGCATATTATTCTATGAACAGCTTTGATATCCTTTTTTGGTCGATCGCTTCGTATGTAATTGTTTTAATAGTAAAAGAAAACAAATTTTCCTATTGGATCTTATTAGGATTTATAATCGGAATTGGTTTATTGAATAAGATCGGATTTCTCTGGCTGGGATTTGGCTTTTTTGCGGGACTTGTATTGAC
>JBDTWU010000012.1:0-8138 GCA_040006535.1 bacterium
CTTGGAAGAGGTTTTACACCTTCATTCATTAATGCAGCATAATTAGACTCTGATGGTGGTCCTGCATAATTTGGATCGGAATGGCTTGTGCCTCCGATGTAAGGAGGAGGTACCGGTAGAGGAGATGATGTCCATTGTACTACACCATCCAGTAATCTTTTTACGATATAAGTTTGCTTTACATTCAGGTCAGCATCAGCTAAGCTTGTTACATCCCCGGTGTTGTAAAGAAAAGTATTGCCGTTTAAGATGATATCTGTAAATTCAAATTGATAACTTATGTGACCAATTCTGTCACCTATGTTATCAATTTTAATTTCATAAAGAACATCGGTTCCGAACTTATGAAAATTCGGTCCGCCGGCGGGCTCTTCAAGCGGATTGTAGCATGCAATGATGCAGATATTGCCCGGATCATCTGCAGGTCTGAATGCATACACATCCGTATTGTCAGCGACCGGATCTGTTGAAATAATTGGTGCTTCTCTGTGACTGGAAGCATCTGTCCATTGAGATGTTGTGATCAGTGCAGCACCGATCAGCAAAATAGAAAGGACAGAAAATAAATAAAATTTCTGACGCATGATGATTCCTTCTCGTTAAGTTTTTAAATAGGTGTATTATGTTACTTTAATAAGTACTACGATGAAATTTAAAAACCGGATTTATTTTTTGAAGAAAAAAAACGCGTTTAAAATCAAACAGGGTCGGGGATAAAAAACATTATAGTATAACTCAATTAGTGTTAAATCAAATAAACTTTATTGCAATAAATTTAATAATGTTACTTCTTTAATAGCTTGAATGCATGACTCCATCTATTTTCCAGAAAACCCGGTATACACCATAAAATTGAGAGCGGCTCAATAGCTCTTGCTGCTGCTGCTTTTCCCAGGTCTTCTGTTTCCCATCCGAATTTATCAAGTATAGTTTCCACTTCTTTTTTGGCTTCATCGTTATTGCCACAGATAAACATTGTTGGCTTGCCCTCTTTAAATACGGGATCAACCATGAGAGCATTGCCTACGATGCTGAAGCATTTTACAAAATTTACATTAGGTGCAATCCTTTGAAGTCTTTCCATCAGCGAATCATCCAGAGTTGTAAAAAATTTCATCACACCATTTTCAGGAGGTTCATCCCGTATTGGATTCGTTGTATCAATAACGGTTTTGTTATTAAGATTTTTTATATCCGCCAAGTGCATTACTTCCTCTGCTGCCGTTCCTTTGCAGGCAAGTACAATTGTCTCGGCCCATTCAGCGGTGGCATTGAAGGAACCTGTTTTTGCCCTGCCTTCAAAATCAGTCAGTTTGAAAATACCCCTTGATCCCATCATTACTTCAAATCCGTTTTTGATAAATCCGTTTGCAAGTGATTTTGCTACCACTCCCGAGCCTAAGATGCCGATTTTATTTTTCATGAATTAAAATTAACTTTTTAAAAATTGAAGTTTTCTGATTTTACTGAATACAAATCCTGTAAGAAGCAGCAGTGGCAGTTCAATTCCAAACAAACCGCAAATTCCGGATTTATCCTTTACTGTCGCAGTGAGCTCAAAGTCTTTAACTTTATGTTCATTGACCGGGATAATCCATTTCACTGTATTGTGATCTCTTGATTCCTCGATTGTTCCGTTTGTTGCTTTTACTTCTTTCGGGAATACAAAAGTATATTCGAGAGTATGATCCGCTTTTATATATTCCTGTTTCAGTGTTGTGTCCTTAGGAATTAAATATTTAAAATCGTATCCATCATTACTTTTGATATAACTTATTTTTACTCTTGAAAATCCGGGTGTTTCTGATAGCTTATTAATATCTTTAAAGTCAATTGTCAGGTCGTAATGATTTGTTGTATCTTTGCTATCGTCAAACTTTTTAAATTCCTTGATTTGAGTATTTGGTGACTGATATTTTCTCCTGACCTCAGACTCAATGAAGCTGTATCCGTCTATTTCATCGCTGTATGGAATATCTCCCATTGATCTCATCCAGTAGTGTAAATTAATTGTCCCCGATCCGTCTTCGTTGATCACAGTTTTCTGGCGTACATTCAGACAGCCATTCATAGTCAAGGCAATCAACATCAAAAGTAAAATGAAATCTGATCTCTTAAGTTTGTTCATGCAAATTGTTATTTTATTTTAAAATGCTCTTTGACTGTAAATTTTGTATCATGCTTTCCGACCATGAGATAAAATCTTTACTCCTTACCTGAGAATTTTTATTCTTTAATATATCTATGTAATTTAAATTTATAACCTCTTCTTTTGAAATATCATGCAATAAAAGCTTATCAAATAGAATTCTGAATTTATCTTCAGGAAAATCTGTAATTGAATTTAAGAATGCCTGATACCAGATTTTATCCTGCGAGATTTCATTGAGCAGATCTCCGTCAATATAATTATAATAATCATCTCCATATGATTTTAGATCTTCGGCTGCAAGAAATCTTACACCAAAATAATCATAACTCATCATCCGTATCAGAGTCGCAATATTATCAAAATTTTTATAATTCTTAAATGCATAAGCAATGTCTTTGTTGTAAAGCTTGTAAGGAGAATTTTCTGATGCCAGCTCTCTTAACCGGAATGAGACATTAGAAATAAATTCTGTGTCAGTAGAATCTATATTAATTTTTCCTAATGCATTTACAGATGCCGAGCGGATACGAACATTCTCATCAGATGTAAGATTTAAAAGTTCTTCCTTACCGGCAGGATTTCTTGTTTCGCCGAAGAGGTAGCAAATAAATGCGACCTGATTCGGATTGAATATCGGTACGGCTCTCATTGATAAATTATATGCCCTAAGTTTTTCAGTAAGAAAATTTCCCATTGTGTAACCGATTCTGAATGCAAGGTTCCTCAGAACCAATCCTGCACGGTGATCATCAGTATCCAGATATTTTAAAATGTATTCAGGTGTTCTGAGGCTGTCATCAGCAAGTTTTCTGAATCCATATTCCTGCCACAGGGAAAATCTCGGTTCAATAGTTTTAGCCATGATAAAATATTCATCCAATGAATAATTCTTACTTGAATCCAAAGGGACCTTGAAGCTATTTCCACTCGACTGTGAAGGAAGATCCTTTAAATAATAATCATCCATCACTCCCCACATGGAAGAGCTGCTGATCACACTATCCATTCCACCGACCGAATAAAAATCTTCACCTGATGCATCAAGAAAAACTCCTATGCTTCCGAATTCACGTCTTGAATTTCCGTAGCCTCTTGTATTGCCCGGCTCTTTATTTAAATATCCGTCACGCCCGCTTTCATCTATGAACATTCCGATCCCGTTTGCATTGCCGGCACCCTGTGAAAGAGAATATGCAGAATAATTATCATTTCCTTTTACATCCTGCAAAAGTCCGAAACCGAAATCATGACCGCATCCCTGCGACACTCCATCAGAAGTATAGAAATCCCAACCGTCATAATCTTTCAAAAGACCGATAGCCAGATGAATACCCGCACCTTGTCCATATTGATATGAATTATATTTATCATGACCGCTCTTATCGACAATGCAGCCGAGCGCATACCAGTATCCTCCACCCTGTCCGAATATATCCGTCGAATAAAAATCATTGCCTCCACCTTCTATTATCAAACCTATTCCGCCTGCATAATAAGGACGCAATCCCAATCCGTAACCCTGTGACATTGAAACATAATGATCTTCATACCTGCCGATATCAAGAGAGCGTGCATCTATTAAATAATTATCATTGCCTTTATTATCAACAATAGCTCCGACACCTTCGGTCATTCCGAAACCCTGTGAATATGAATTGGCAATGTAAACATCATTCCCGTTTCTGTCAACGAGCAATCCAACTCCAAACGATGCAGCACCTATTGAAAACTGATTAGCCTGATAAGTATCGTTTCCGTTTTCATCATATAAAACTCCCAGCCCGCATATTGCCGAGCCAAGAGAAACATTCTTTCCCTTATATGTATCATCTCCTTCTTTATCAAAAATAAATCCTGAAGAAAATACTGCCCCTGCTAAAGAATAATTTGAATTGGTAGAATAATAATCATTTCCGGATAGATCAATGATACAGCTGAAATTATTTTTGAACAGGTCATTACTTTCCCTGTCAATATTATAAACATCATCTCCTCCGAGATCGATTATAAAATCAAAATGTCCTGTGTAAATATTTTTTCCTTTGCCGCCGATAGCGATACGGATTCCATCTTCGTCGAAGTAGTAGAGAAAATTTCCCTTGGCAAATTTGTTATTTATCTCTTTTTCTTCATCATATTTAAAAAATAAATTATTAGAATATAGCTTATTAAATAAAGCATAGCATTTTCTAAAATCCAAAATACTGTTTAATAACATATCATCTTTCTCAAACTTCGCTAAAATATCCAGGGTTTTTCGTGAAATTGCTATTGATGAGTCCCTGGCTTGATTAAATTTAAAGATATCTGAATTATTTCCAACATTAGTTTCATCTTCTGAAATTAAGGACATTAGGTTATTTGATAAAAACATTTGTTCGTCTGTGGAAATAGATTTGTGAAAATTATTCTTAAAGTTATTATTATCTTTAATTAAATTGATTAAAGATAATGTTAATGACTCACCATTTAAAGGATTTGAGATATTTGAAATATCCTTTGCTTGTTTTGATCCCGGACGAACATTGTAAATGATTTTATTATCTCTATTTGTAATTAAATCAGTTAGTTCATATATAAGTGAATCTAATTTCAATTCCTTATATTTCATCACACTATCCATCCATCCCGATGCTCTCATCGGATCGGTCATGATACTTTGCACTATCGGCAGCAGTAGCTTCGAATCATTTGTCGGGGATTTATTTTTATCAAAGTTTACCGGAATTGTGATATCGTTTCGTGTAAGTCCGCGATAAGACAGAGTAAAGTTTAATATGGAATCTATATTCTGCTGAGCGGTGGATTGTGAAGCAGAAAGTAATAGTATTATTAACAGAGGATAAAATTTTCGAAGATCTTTATTAACTATTAACATTATCGTTTGTAGACCCCTCCTTATCCCTCCCCTTAATAAGGGGAGGGCAGGATGGGGTTCCTGAAATGTTTTTATAGAGTTCGGAGAAGATGTATATCCATTCACAAAAATAGCTTTACTTAATTTTAAAATTAATATAATTTATTCAAAAGCATTTATATATTCATAAATCAGTTTATAACTCTTAAAAAAAAAGATAATGAAAAAAATAATTACAATTTTTTTGATTCTGATAACTATTAGCACGGAAATATATTCACAGACAGTTGTTGCATCATATCCATTTGCTAATTACTCGCAATACAATTCGTTCTGGGGAATTACACATATAGGTGATACACTCCGCATCGCTACGGATAATAACGGCAGCATTTATAAAGTGACAAAGACAGGAATTATCAGAGACAGCATGGCAACTCCATTCACCTTCAATCACGGACTAGCCTGGGACGGCAGCGGATTCTGGATCGCAGAAGATTTTAGAACTGCGGGTGCAAGATTGTTCAAAATAAATTCTGCAGGCATAAGGATAGACAGCATACAGCTGCCTTCATTAATTGGCGGTGCGACCGGAGGAGTGGGAGATATAGAATTTGACGGAACCGGACTTTGGTTTTCAGTTTACTACCCTGATTTTACTTCATATCCGTTTGCTTATGCATACAAAATTAATTTAACATCACGGCTTATAACCGATACGATTCCATTAAGAGGAAGGCAGGTACAGGGAATCACAATTAAAGGCGATACTATATTATATGTATCGGACAGCTTTCAGGGAGATCCCGAAAGAATTTATGCTTACAGAAAATCAACAGGTGATACTTTATTTTCTTTTCCAGTCCCCGATCCTGACGGAGTCTGCCGGCCGAGAGGATTGCACTGGGACGGTCAGTTTCTTTGGCTGATTGCAGACCGCATCGGTAACAATATGTTTTTATTTAAAACACTTTATAAATATTCTCTAACAGGTTCGGGAAATCCTCAGATTACAACAAGTTCAAATATTCTGGATTTTGGAAATACGATCATTGGGACAAATTCAGACAGAACGTTAACAATAAGTAATACCGGCACTGCAAATCTGATAATTTCAAATTACAGTTTTACAAATGGCAGATTCTCTATTATTCCCAATAATATTCCTGACACGATCAGACCCGCTCAATTAAAGGACTATACCGTCAGATTCAATCCCGATGTTTTTGATACTGTTACTGCACAACTTAGAATCACAAGCAATGATGCAGTCACTCCTGTAAAGATAATTTCTTTAAGAGGGAAAGGTGTGTATAACGGAAGTTACATTTCAACTTCAGTTCCTAATATTAATTACTCAGCCAGAAGAATTAATTCACTGAGCGGAGGCTATTTTAATATCACTAATAAGGGAACTGCTCCTTTGATCATCAGTAATATTTTTACCGGAGGTATGGTGTATAAGTTTGATACAGTTAGCCTTTCTTATCCTGTTGTAATTGATACACAGAAGACCAGGACTTTCAGAATATGGTTCAGTCCTACTTCAGCTTCTGCATTTTCCGATACTGCCAAAATAAATTCCAACGCAGTGAATGATGGACAATTAAAAATTCCTTTGACCGGCACCGGATTAAATAATGCGACTACGCTGGGAGAAATTTTCTGGCAGGGTAATATTCCCGACAATCCGAATACAGGTTCTGATAATTTTAAAATTGTTTCAATGAAAGAGATCACTGATGTCAATAATGACGGAGTGAATGATATTATCGTATCTACGGATAATTACTGGACATTGTGTTATAACGGGAATTCATCTGTGAGTGACGACACTCTCTGGAAATTCAATACCCGTCAAAGCAGCAACGTGTCAGGTTCTGTAATTTATGAAGACGGTATGCAGATAATGGAAGATGTCAATAACGATGGAATAAAAGATGTTGTAATAGGGACTGGAGGAAATAATGAACTGGTATATGCTCTTTCCGGCAGGACGGGAAGATTGCTATGGACATATGGGGATTCTTCCAACACTGCAGACGGAGACATCAACGGATTAAGTGTGACAAAAGATTATAATGGGGACGGAAAAAAAGATATACTTGTCGCCGCAACAGGTGAAGGAATGGGTAATGGTAGACATGCATTAATCTGTCTGAATGCGATCAATGGAAACGTAATTTTTAATTCTGTACAGGGAGGTGAATTTAATCACACTGTCACATCTACAAGTGACGGGGGAGCAATTGACTTCAGCAGTAACGGAGGACCGTACGGTGTAAGAGGTTTTAATAATTCAGGGGGTTCAACATGGAGCTACCCTGTTGCCAGCACAGTGTGGAATTTAAAAGAAACTCCGGATATACAGGGAGACGGGGTTACTGATGTTGCAGGATTTGCGGGTTTTAACGGAACCTTGTTTTTAATATCAGGAAGTAACGGCAGCCAGTTCTGGTCTGTGAATCTCGGTTCAAGCATAGACGGAAATATCAGGATCCTGGAAAATATTGATGCTGACGGAACAGCGGACAAAAACATAATTTCTTCAGGTACAAAAACATTATTCAGGATTGATCTGAGAACGGGAAATTTTAAGTGGTCAAATTTCCTTGATAATAATTATATACATTCTGTCAATGAGCTTAGTGATGTCACAGGTGATGGAAAAAAAGATATTGTTGCCGGTACACAAAACAGTAATTTATATGTAGTAAAGGGAGACAGTGGAAGAACTATTTTCACTTATAATTTTGGAAGCGCCACTACCAATACAGTTGAGCAGGTTTCAGGATTAAAAAGTATTGATGGAAATAACAGCAGTGAATTTCTTGGCGGCAGCAGAACAGGGAAGTTAATTTGTTTTTCGGGAGGACCAAATGGTATAGTTGGAATTAAAAATATATCAAAAACAATTCCTGAACATTTTTCACTTTCACAGAATTTTCCGAATCCTTTTAATCCGGTTACAAAAATTAAATTTGATATTCCGTCAAACGTCAATCGTCAAACTTCAGACGTGAAGCTTCTTGTTTATGATGATTTAGGAAAAGAAGTTGCTGTTCTTGTAAATGATGAGCTTTTACCGGGAAGCTATGAAGTTGAATTTAACGGAAGTAATTTATCAAG
>JBDTWU010000013.1:0-3740 GCA_040006535.1 bacterium
TATTTTATAAAAATACTTTGGATATAATACCAAATCCTTCAAGCTTATTTGGTATGAATCTCAATGAATTATATTATTATTTTGAGGTCTATAGCTTATCAAATACAAACATCTCAGATGAATTCTACCTGAATTATTCTGTGACAGATGTAAACAACAAGCAGGTTATATCATATCAAAAAAAAGTAAAAAGAACGGGAGATTCGAAAGCCGATTATGGAAAAATAAAAATTGACAGCCTAAGCAGAGGCTCTTATGTATTAAAAGTTTCTTTGAATGATCCGGTAAAAAATGTTGAAGTGAGCAATGAAAAAAAGTTTTATGTCTTCAATCTTCAGGAAAATGTTACACCCACAACCGGACAGAATGACTTTCTTAAAAGTGAATATATTACCATGCCGGAAAAAATCCTCGAAGACGAATTTGAAAAAATGTCTTACATTCTTAGCGATAATCAAATCTCCAGGTATAAAAGTCTTCCATCAACAAATGATAAGAAAAAATTTTTATATAATATATGGGCTGCGAAAGATATAAATCCGAATACCCAGGTACTGGAATCCAAGATTGCATATTTCAAAAGGATAAGTGAAGCAAGCAAAATGTATCAGGAAAATTTTAAAGAAGGCTGGAAGACTGACAGAGGAAGAATATTTGTTCTTTACGGTAAGCCGGATGATGTAGACAGGCATCCATTTGATGCAAGTACAAAGAGTTATGAAGTATGGAAATATAATTCAGTGGAAGGTGGCGGAGAATGTGTATTTATCGAGCTGCGGCCTACAACAGAGGTGTACTGGCTAGTTCATAGCACTTTCCGTGGTGAACTTAAAAATTCTGAATGGGAAGTCCAGCTGGATCCTAAATAACTATTAATGAAAAAAAATTTAAGAATATATATTCTCTCTCTTATATTTGCCTTTGCTTTATGGCTTTATATAAATCTGAATCTCAGTTATTCCTTAACAGTTTTAGTTCCGGTTGATATTCAGTCCGGAAAATCTCAGGCTCTTTTAGAGGAGATTCCCGGCTTCATTGATGTAAAAGTAAAAGGGAAAGGATGGGATCTTTTGAATTTATTAATCTCCAAAGATTTAAAGTATAATCTTGATATCAGTAAATTAAAAAGGGACACCCGAATTGTTACCGGTGAATATATAAAAGAAAGCATGAATCTTCTGCCGAATGTATCAATACTGGAAATAAATCCTGATACAATAAATATAAAATTTGACAAAGTATTTGAAAAGCTTGTTCCGGTCAGGAATAATATTAAAGTTAATTTGAAAGAAGGTTACGAAATTCTCGGTACTCCTGTTTTAAGTCCTGATTCTGTAAAAATCCAGGGAGCTTCATACATTGTAAATAAACTTATGTATATACCGACTGATTCGAAAATAATAAACAATGTGAACTCTGATATTTCGGGTGTAGTAAATATTAAAGATACATTGCAGAATTTAATCAAGATCAATCAACAGCGGGTTAATTTTAGTTACAAGATTCAGCTTTCCGCGGAAAAAAGTTTTGAAGAAGTATTTGTAAGTGTAATGCATGTGCCGGATGATAAGGAAGTTTTATTGATACCTCCTAAGATAAGTGTATCTTTACGGGGCGGCGTTGAGCAGCTGACGCAGATAAACTCATCAGATATTAAAGTGGAAATTGAATTCGGCAAAATTGAATCCGATACATTGGGCTACATTGTTCCCGAGATAATTATTCCGGATGAAACCAATCTTTTGAAATCGGAGCCGCAAAAACTTCAGTATATAATAAAAAACAAACAGTAATTAAATTGCTAAAATATTTTCGTTCAGAATTAAAATCCCTTTTTAATGAGATTAAGAAATTAGACTTTAAGATAACTTATATATTCCTTTCAATTGCCTTTATAACTTTTCTTTCACTTGTATTTGCATCCCCGAATTTTTACTACGAAAATGTCAGCCGTAACCGGTTCTTCTCACGTATCTATTGGTTTCTTACCGATGGGGGACTGATGTTCCTGCTACCACTGCTTTCCGTAAAACTTGTCTTTAAAGAGAAACTATCGGATTATGGTTTTACTCTCGGAGACAGGAAATTCGGCGTGATCACATTTGCAATATTTTTCTTTGTGATGTTCATTATTGTCTGGATCGTGTCCGGTTCCCCGACCTTTGCAGCAACATATCCTCAAGGGGGCGTGAAAGTTCGTGAAAGTTTGGGGATATTTATTTTGTATGAGCTTTGCATATTAATTTATATGCTGGGCTGGGAATTTTTTTGGAGAGGATATGCATTGTTTGGATTAAAAAGTAAGTTCGGCTATTACTCTGTGTTTATACAGATGATTCCGTTTTTTATTTTACACAAAGGGAAGCCGGAAATAGAGCTGTTCGCTTCCATATTTGCCGGCCTGATACTCGGTATTCAGGCCTTAAGAAGCAGGTCTTTCATTTATAGCTGGATACTTCATTGGTCTGTAATGGTTTTAATAGACGGAATTTCAGTAATGAGATCAGTAAAAAATATTTACGGAATAAGTATAACTGATTTTTATAATCTTATATTTGGAAATTGATTTAGTTAGAAGTTTTCAAATTATTTTTGGCAGTGATAAAAGCGTTGAATATGAAAATATAATTCTATAATATAAGTTAAGAGTACAACCCTCATGAATAATGTTAACATTCATTTATGAGGGTTTTTTATTAAGCAAAAAATGAAAGGAGGCTTTCCTGAAGTTAGAGATCTACTAATAATTATAAAGTATTATATTTTGCAAAAAATTTTAAATTAAAAAATCATGGATAAAAGAATTCCTGCATTCGTATTACCAGTTATCTTTGTCCTTCTGATCGCTTCTAAACCTTATGATGAACCGGTCAGCAATAATAACGGTAATTTCCCATATCGAATTTTATCCAACCCCAATCAAATATCAGCAGCTATAGATCAAAAAAAATTAGATGCAAATCAGATCAGTACATGGTACAGATCCAACGGCTCGTTTAATAAAGATCCCTCCACTACAAACCCCGGTTTTGAATGGCCTAAAGGATCGGGAAAATTTGCAAGATTTTCTTCCGGCTTGTGGCTGGGTTGCGTAATAGGTAATGATACTCTGACCGCAGTCGTAGGATTCACTTCTGATTTCTTTCCGGGATATGTAGATGCAGCCGGAAACGCTGCAGGTCTGGACGATCCTGCATACAGAATTTATTCTATAACTCAGGGTAATACAACGGATCCTGATTATTTAAACTGGCCTGTGAGTCAGGGTGCGTATGTTGATTCATTAGGTCATCCTTTATTCCTCGGGACGCAGACAATGTTTTATGTATATACTGACGCATATCCGCACATCTCAGGCCAATCCAGCTTAGCATCCTTGAAGGCTCAGATCATTCAGACTAACTGGGCATATAATGTTAACGGACCATTAGGCAATATTGCATTTCAGGAGTACAGAATCATAAACAAGAGTACGAATGTATGGACACAAACTTATCTTGCACAATGGACTGATGACGACGTGGGAACCGGGTCAGACGACAAAGTAGGCTGTGATACTTTATTGGATCTGGGATATACTTACAATGCTACGAATACGGACGGTGTTTATGGCTCTGCTCCTCCTGCTGTAGGATTCGACTTCTTCAGAGGTGCATTAGTAAACACGGGTAATCCTATTGATACTGTAAAATATTTCAGTCCTCCCGGAAGCAACAATCAAATTGTTAAGGTTGGCTTTA
>JBDTWU010000014.1:0-5049 GCA_040006535.1 bacterium
GCATTTTGAGTGGTTGGATTTCTATTAAAGCTGCCATTAGTTCTGTACCATGTGCTGATAGCGTTGCCGTCCATTTGTTTATTATCAACAGTTGCAAAATTGTTTGAGGGATTTATATTGTTCAAAAGCTTTTTTGGATCGTCATCATTCAGGGTAAGTGAGATGAAAGTAATGGAGAAAATTATTATCAGAATGAGGGCTGATCTTTTCATAAATAATTTTTAATCAAAAATATATTTAAATTACTATACAATGCAAAGATTTCTTTTTAGGTTTGCGGGAGGAATTTCCACTATATAATAGAGTAAGCTTTGTTCATTTCCTTTAAAATTGCTGATTTTAGCTAAATTTTAAAGAGTTGGCAGTAATATCTACAGGACACAAAATTCAATTTGTGGATTTTGGCTTAAGAACAAAGCGGAACGCTGATAACGCTGATTTAACGGATTTACACGGATAGAACAAAAGACTGGCTATAATAAATAATAGTTTTTTTAAATATGTTCAAAATGATTTTTAAAAAAAATCAGCGGTCATCTGCATGATCAGCGTTATCCGCGTTCCTGTTTTCAAGATGACTTATTAGGTTAAATAATTGAAAAAATTATTTTATGTTGAACCAGTAAAATCAGATTTCCCGAAAATAAAATTTTATGCAAAAATTAAAACTGATTGTTTTACTGGAAGGACTTACACCTGCAGAGTTAAGACGTTTAGGAGATTTTGTCCGCTCGCCATTTTATAATAAAAATAAAAATCTTGTTTTACTTTATGAATTTTTCGAAAGATCTTTTTCTGAATCAGACAGGGAGAATATTTCCAAAGAAAAGATCTGGGAAAACCTTTGCCCCGATAAACAATATGATGACTCCAATCTGAGGTCTGTCTTTTCGGAATTCAAAAAACTTTGCGAAACATTTCTTGTTGTTATACATCAGGAAAAAAATCCTCTCAGTCAAAAAAATATTTTACTTAATGCGTTTTCTGAAAAGAACCTGTCTAAGAATTTTGAGCTGATATCAAAAGATATTTCAAAAACATTTAACGAAGAGTTTAACCGCAACTATGAGTATTATCTGAACAGCATAGAATTTGAGCGCGCTCATATAACTATAGGAGGGAAAAATATTGAAAAGAATCTTGATGAAAATTTTATAAGGCTTTCCGACTCGATAGACAATTTTTTTCTTTCTGCAAAGCTTGACCTCTTTAATTCTCTGTTAAGCCGGAAATACCATGTTCTGGGAAATCTGACTCTAAAGATCAAATTCATTGATGAAATTATTACTCACATTGAAGGCAATCTGAGTGAAATTATAAAAAATCATCCGGTGATATATTCAGAATATCTCATTCTGAAAATGATGACTGCAAAAGAAAGTGAAAAATATTTTAAGGATCTGCATGCGTTTGTTTTAAAAAATATCAGCAAGTACAAACAGACCGAGCTTGAACAGGTTTACTTTCCGCTGATCAATTACGGTTTTAATAAGCTTGCACTCGGGGAGAATAAATATCTTGAAAAGATCTTTGAGATCTACCGGACTTTTGAAAGAAAAAATTTTTACGGCGAGATGAAAGTTTTTCAGGATATTGATTTTATCAGCATTGCAATAGCAGGACTCAGGCTCAATAAGATCTTATGGGTGGAAAGCTTCAGTAATAAATACAATTACAAGCTGTCGGCTGAATATAAGGAAGACAGTAAAAATCTTGTTAATGCATTGATAAGCCATAAGAAAAGAGATTTTGAAAAGGCTATTAACTTTCTCAGCACTGTTAACTATCAGAATTCATATTACTATTTAAAGGCCAAAGAAACACTGATGCAGATCTATTACGAGCAGAAAGAGTTTGAAGCATTGCAGTCTCTCATAGATTCCACTAGACATTATCTCAAACGCAGGCAGAACATACTGTCCATTCATTATGAAAGGTACATGATGTTTCTGAAATATATAAATATCCTTCTCAATGCAAAAGAAAATAATAATTATAAAAAACTTGTTTTGAAAAAAGAGCTGTCTGAAAATAAGAATGTAATTGCAAGAGAATGGCTGCTGGAGAAGATGAAGGATCTGTGAAAGCGAGACGTGAGATGTCAAACGTCAAATGTCAAACGTCAAATGTCAAACGTCAAATGTCAAACGTGAATAGTCATTCATGAATCTTCAATAGACAATAAAGTGAATAGTGAATCATCCGTGAATTTTATTACTTCTGACGTCTCGTATCTCGCGTTTTAAGTCTCGCGTCTCACGTCTCGCGTCTCACGTCTCACGTCTCGCGTCTCGCGTCTCACGTCTCACGTCTCGGTCTCACGTTTGACGTTTGATGTCTGACGTGTCCTATCGTGTAAACACCGCAATCTTAATCGTTTTTACTCCAAGCTCTTTACAGTCAACATAAACTATATACATTCCGCTTGCGACATATTGCCCTTCATCATTTTTCAAATCCCACTTCTCGAGAGATTTATCCGGCTGCGGCTCGCTGCGATTTATTTTTTTAACCAGTATTCCGTCAAGCGTATAAATATATATTACGCATGTCTGCGGAAGATGAGAAACATAAATAAATTTTTCACCTCCGTCATTGTATTCAAGTTCGGAAAACCCGTAGTAAGGATTTGGAAAAACTTTTATGTTTTTTATTTCAGAAGATGCAGCCTGCTTATTATTAAACTCAGTTCCCGTCACGTTCCAGCTGTATTTAACCGGATATCCCGGTACAAATTCAGGACGCGTGATTCTGTATGGAGAAATTGTAAGCACATCGCCGCCTGACCATTGCATCGGAATGCCATTCACAATTTTTACACGCGGCAGCCATGCATACATTATGTCCATTGCTGGAAATCCGGTAACTGGATTAGCAAGTCCGGGATTTTTATTTATATAATTAATATTGGGTGTGGGATCATAATCAGATGCAAATATGTAAGTGAAATGATAATTGCCGAGTTTAGATGTATCGGGATTCCATAGACCATCATTATCCTTATCCATAAATCCTGCATTCAATTGTCTTATTGTCCCCAAACTTGAATCAAGTTCATCTGCAGCAAACACACTGAACGGAACATCAACCATATCAGAGAAAGGAGTACTAATATAATTTGTATCAGTGGGCACATACCTGTAAGCCCGGCTGTTCTGACCAAATACAATTTTAATTTTTCTTAAAGGACCGCCAGTAAGTATTGGATTACCCGATGATACCGGCTGGAAAAATTTTCCATTTGCTTTTACTCTCGTCACACTATTTCTGAATGTCCCCGTAGTCGGGAAGCTCATTCCAAGACTCCTGCTTTCAAACTGCCGGTTGGTAATTATCTTTCCGGTTTTGATGGCAGTTGTATCCGGACCTGTGAACCATTCTTTTCCCTTCGGCTCATAATCCCAGCATTTCTGTAAAGATTTTTTTCCGGAATATGAATTATAAATATCATCGGGATCCCTGACAAGTCCGGAGTCTTTTATTAACCTGTGAATAAAAATTAACCCATCAGCTCTTTTTATACTATCCTGACTGCCGCTGAAGTTATGAACATTCTCAAACAAAATAGTTGTAACACCGTTAATTGTTTTCGTTAAAGTCCATGAGGGATTAATATTTGTTCCGCCGACAGTTGAAGTATAGCTTGCGGTAACAAGCTCAAGCGGGTTTATCACAACAGGTATTACAGCAAGGTCTTTTTGGTTTGTTAAAATTGTATCTCCTAAAGTATAACCGGCAATGGTTCCCGGAGTGATCTGCTGCGGTATGACACGTACAAAGTTTTTCTTAGATGACTGGGTTACTTTTGGTAAAGTGTAGATCCCTCCCAGCGAATCGTAATAGTATGCTGTCACTGCAAATTTATATTCTGTGCCGTTGATAATATTCTTATTGCTGATAGTATCTCTGTTAATTACAAAATATCTTGAGATCCCGTTGTCACTTCCTCTCTGCACAACTCCGTAAAATATTCCTTCCATCCCGGGCAGATATATGCTGTCGTTTATATTTTTGATCCCGTCTCTTACATCAAAAGTCTTTATAAGAACAGTATCAGCTGTTGAAGGATGATTTGAAAAAGAATTTATCTGATAAATATTATATCCCTGAAATTTGTAAACACCACCCGAAAGAATATTCTTATAGCTTGCTTTTTCTGCACTGTCATTCCATGACAAATAAATTTTCCCGTCGCCCGGAGCATAAGCTGAAACTTCAGGTGATTTTATTTCAAATGTATTTAGATTATTATCATAAAATCTTTGAATAGTATTCGCTGTCCTTTTTAATTGTGTAACACTGTTAAGATTTGAATTCCCTTTTGTAATGATCTGAGCCGCTACGATTGTGATTGTATCACCGGGATTTACAATCATCGGACCTGTGCCTGTGACGCTGCGCCGGTCAGATGCACCCGGATTGATCCAGCCTGTTCCTGCTGCCGGATCACCCGTGAAAGTTAATGTGGTTGTATCGTGTGTGATCGGGTTGACCCAACTTTCACCTGTCCTCCATTTGCCTTCCAATACGCGATACGTTTCCACATTAATACCCGGATCTGATGGAGGCGGAGCGGCTCCATTATAAAAATTGAAAACGGTCATACCCAAATCTTTATATCCGACCTTGTTAATAATATTTTTACTGCCGAAGGGTTTGAAATACTTAACTGTGTCATTAGCATTACCCGTATTTTTAATTCCTCCTCTAATAAATTTCATTCCCACTGCCGGGGGAGCTGTACCGTAGATTGGATCAGAATTAATAGCATTATATGTATAACCCAAATTCAGATTCGTATCACAACCTATTTTGTCATCGGCACCATCCCC
This sequence comes from bacterium, assembly GCA_040006535.1. Taxonomy (GTDB): domain Bacteria; phylum Bacteroidota; class Ignavibacteria; order Tepidaquicellales; family Tepidaquicellaceae; genus JAGPCH01. The sequence continues at coordinate 4,833 of JBDTWU010000014.1, forward strand.
GACATCATCATCTGTCCACAGCCCGATCCACATATTATTCCACGTCTCATTGCTTCTGTTAATAATTCTGTATTCCATAAAAATAGTATTACTTAAGGGATTGGCAGGATATCCTATAACTGATTCAAAATTAACATAAGCCCAGTTAGTTTGTATGATCTGAGCCTTCAATGATCTTAAACTTGTCTGACCCGAAGTATGAGGAAAACCATCTGTA
>JBDTWU010000015.1:0-2032 GCA_040006535.1 bacterium
AAAATCGGGGACGATAGCTACGCAGCGCAGGTCACCAGCACTGCAAAAAAATATAAATTTGCAACGACTCCATTGCAGAGGAAAATAAATTTAATAGTAAAAATTCTTTTTGCAGTTGCGATAGTTCTTGTAATTCTTGAAATAGCTTTGAATGACGGCGGCTTTAATATAGACTTCATAAGAAAAATTTCCACGATAATGATCTCATTGGTTCCTCAGGGACTGGTGCTAATGGCTACTGTTACCTTTGCGGTCGGGGTATACAGAATAAGCAAGCTTGGCGCGATTATACAGAAATTAAATGCTGTAGAATCATTTTCAAATGTTAAGGTTGTATGCACGGACAAGACAGGAACGCTGACACAGAATAAACTTAGTGTCCATAAGATCAGCCTGTTCGGGGACAAATATTCCGAAGAGGATATGAAGAAGTTAATCGGAGCATATGCAAAACTCACCAGCGATAAAAATTCTACCATTAATGCCGTTGATATTTATGAAGCCGGTGAAGGTTATGAATTTGTTGATGAATTTCCTTTCAGCTCCGAAAGAAAATTCAGCATGATTGAAGCAAAAAAGGGGAATGAAAAAATTATATTCATTCTGGGAGCATATGACATTCTTACTAAAAAATTAAAAGACACTTTTCAAGATGAATCTTTAAAGATATTTGGCGGCAATAATTTAAGTGTGTACCGGAACGTTCTTTTTGGAAGGGTCAATACAGATAAATCAATTAATGAGATTAATGATACATTTGATTCAATAGAGATTGATCCGTTATGCATTATTTCGATCAAAGATATGATAAGGGAAGATGTATTTGAGGCTATAAAGCTGTTTGATGAGAACGGGATACAGATAAAAATTTTATCCGGTGATTCATCGAAATCCATTCAGGAAGTTGCTAAAGAGATCGGCTGGAGCATAAAGGATACAGATATGGTTTCAGGCGAAGAGCTTGATAAAATGAAAGATGAAGAATTCAGGGAGGCAGTACTGAAAAAAATTATTTTTTCGAGACTGAAACCTGAGAATAAGCTCAGGATCATCAAAGTTTTGAAGAAGGAAAAGATCTACACTGCAATGATAGGAGATGGAGTAAATGATCTTCCTGCCATAAAAGAATCGGACATGGGTATAGCGATGGAAGAGGGGAGCAGCATAACCAGAGAAGTTGCGGATATTGTTTTACTGAAGAATAAGTTTTCGTTATTGCCGCAGATTTTTGACGAAGGAAATAAAATTGTGAACACGGTAAAGTCAGTAGGGAAATTATTTATTACCAAAAATTTTTTTGTAATCTATATAACTCTCTTATCATTATTTTTCTTTCTGGATTTTCCGTTAACACCCAGAAGAGTATCACTGATAAATATTTTTGGAATTGGACTTCCTGCCTTTATGATAACATTGAAGAACATGGATGTTTCCAGGACAAAAAATTTCATGAAGGACCTGATTTCTTTTGTACTGATATCTGCGCTTATAATTGTTGCGGCCGGTTATACCGGGATTTATCTGGTGGAGAAATATTATACTGTTTCAGAAAAAGAAATACAAATGGTAATGCTTACAATTATAATTATAACCAACATCGCAAATTACTTTTCAATAGTAATCAATAAAGATGATAATAATAAACTCATATACCTGCTTTATGGATTTATGATTCTGATTATTTACATATTTTTAGCAGCTACTAATATTGATTTCCGGATTATCAATCTTATTAAAAAGTTCTATGAAATTGATTTTGTCCGGAAGGAACTCTGGACGATTATAATGATAGTAAGCATTGTAAGTTCATTAATTCTCTTTGCTGCACAAAAATTAAGAACCAAGATCATAAATAAATACATATGAAGATAAAGCTGCATACTCAGATAGTGCCGGTATTGAATTCCCGGGTAATCTCCGTATCTTTTTTCACATTTTGGTAATAATGAATTTTAAATACCAGTATTGAGTTGGTAAGAAGGCAATTTATTTTTAACAAACTTTTAACCTAAATAATATAAAAATAATTTTT
>JBDTWU010000016.1:0-4098 GCA_040006535.1 bacterium
AAAAAATCAGCGGCACATGTGTAATTAAATGCTCTTCAATTTATGAAACACAGCCCTGGGGAATCTTTGCACAGAATGATTATCTTAACAGTGCGATAAAGATTGAAACCAGTTTAAGTGCGGAAGATCTGTTAAAGGAACTGAAGGGGATTGAAATAAAATTAGGAAGACAGGAAAATTTAAAATGGTCTGAGAGAGAAATTGATATAGATCTCTTGTTTTATGGAAATGAAATCATCAGAAAAGAAAATATGAAAGTTCCTCATCCTCAGATAGAGAACAGAAAGTTCGTATTGATCCCATTAAATGAAATTGCCCCCAGTCTTATACATCCGGTTTTAAAAAAAAGCATATCAGAGTTATTGAAAGAGACTGAAGATAAGCTCAGTGTAAGAAAATATCAGAAGGATAACGCAGATAATTTTCATTGGAATTGAGCTATGAGTGAAGATAAGAAAATAAAATATATTGCAATTGAAGGAGTGATCGGAGTTGGAAAGACCTCTCTTGCAAAAAAATTATCAGAGCGGCTAAATGCAAAACTTATACTGGAAAACTTTGAGGATAATCCGTTTCTCGAAAAATTTTATCTTGATCCTGTAAGCTACGCATTTCATACACAGATGTATTTTTTAATGAGCAGATATAAACAGCTGCAGGAAATAAAACAAATAGATCTTTTCCATGATTATTATATTGCAGATTACATTTTTGAAAAAGATAAAATATTTGCCTACCTCAATCTTCAGGATGACGAGCTGAAGCTTTATGAGAAAATTGTTTCGATGATAGAGAGAATGATTGTTGTGCCCGATATCATCATATATCTTCAGTCTACAGTGGAAAGACTTATGCAAAATATAAGGCATCGTGACAGGGACATTGAGAAAGATATGCGTGAAGATTATATAAAGGACCTGAATGAGGGATATAATTATTTTTTTTTCAGGTACAAGGCAACCAAAGTCATGATTGTAAATTCTGCTGAGATAGATTTTGTTAACAACGAAAAGGATTTTGAAAACCTGATCACAGAAATACTAAAGCCTGATCATTCCTCTATGGAATTTTACAATCCGGCTTCTGCAAAGATAGCAAAATAAAATTTACCGGGAAATTATGACAAAATTAATTATTATTTTATTAGCAGTTTTTTTAGCACTAACATTTCTAAGGAGTTTTATGAGAAGATACAAAATAAATTCTCAGGCTCCGAAGGAAAGTCCGAAAGATCAGGAAATTGCAAAGGATAAGAAGAAGAAAGATGATGACAACATTGTTGACGCGAAGTTTGAAGAAATAAAATAATTCCGATCATGCTTAAAAAAATTTTTAAGTTTTTTGGAAGATCCGATGCCCGGACAAACCGTTTTAAAATTAATCCTGAACTGGTTGAAAACATATTAATAGTCCGGCAGCATAATCAGCTGGGTGACATGCTTTGCTCAGTACCTTTGTTTGCTGCAATCCGGAAAAAATTTCCCAAAGCACACATTACACTTGTAGCTTCACCAATTAATTACGAGATCCTGTTCAGCGATATAAACCCTTACATTGACAAGGTCATTACTTACAGCAAAGCTCCTTTTAAAAACCTGATTGAATTCTATAAGGAACTGAAGAATCACGATTACCAGATAGGAATTGTACCTTCAACAGTTTCAATATCAAGGACATCGCATTTTATAAATTATTTTTCCGGTGCGAAAAAAAGAGTCGGAGTAAAAAGTATTGACGATAAATATAACTCAGTGGAATATCTTTTAAATATTAAGTCGGATTTCAAATGGGACTCAAAAAAGCTGCATCAGGTGGAAAGGAATCTCGATGTAGGCAGACAGATTGGCTGTGATCTAACAGTTTCTGAATTAAAAGAAGTTAAAATACATTTAAGCGATGAGGAAATTTTATTTGCCAAAAACTTTATAGAGCATAATTTTCCGGACAGGTCCGGATTGATAATTTCATTTCATCCGGGTGCCGGGAAAATCGCAAACAGATGGAGTAAGGAAAATTTTATTGCCCTGATTAATATGCTGTATGAAAGATACAGGTGTCATATTCTTCTTACTTCAGGAAATATTGACAGGGAAATAACAGATGAAATTAAAGCCTGCCTTAAAATAAATTGTACTGTGCTTGAGAACACTCCTATAAGAAAGGTAGGAGCAGTTATCAGACTTACCGATCTGTACATCACAAATGATACCGGCACAATGCATGTTGCCGGCGGTGTAGATGCAAATGTTATCTCACTCTTTGGACCGACACATGGGTACGAATGGGCGCCTGAAGGAGCTAATAAAATCTACATACAATCACCTACAAATAACATCAACGATATTCCGGTTGAAAAGGTGTTTGATTCCGCAAACACTTTGCTGGAAAAGACAAATGCAGGCTACAAAAAAATATTTTCCGGAGTTACTCATTAATTTGTTTTCACATTTCTTTCAGTTTAATAGCTTATAATTGAATAACATTTTAGCTGCAATTGACATAGGGACAAATTCTTTTCATCTGGTGATCGCAAAGATCGACAGCAAGAAGAGATTTACTGTTTTGACACGTTCAAAAGAGGTTGTACGCTTAGGCAGCAGCTCAAATGATATGAAATATATTTCACCGGAATCTATAGCGCGCGGTGTGGAAACATTAAAAAGATTTAAGCTTATATGTGATACATATAATGCTGAGATCATTGCAGTTGCTACAAGCGCAACGAGAGAAGCACTGAACAAACAGGATTTTCTGACAAAGGCTTTTAACGAAACCGGGATAGATATAAATATTGTCTCAGGATATGAAGAAGCAAGGCTGATATATTTAGGCGTGCTGCAGTCACTCGATATATACAATAAAAAAATTCTGCTGATAGATATCGGAGGGGGAAGCACTGAATTCCTTATAGGGGAAAAGGGTAAAGTAAAAGTTGCAAGCAGCTTGAAGGTTGGTGCTGTAAGGCTTACACATAAATTTTCCCTGAATGAAAAAATTGATAAGGGTGAATTGAAAAGCTCCAGGCAGTTTGTAAATGGAGCAATAAATCAAATCGTCAGAATTCTGAAAGATGAAGATTATGAGCTGGTGATCGGTTCATCAGGGACTATAATTAACTTAGGTTCAATAATTAACAGCGAAAATAATCCGGCTCAGGATCCTGACATAAATCTTAACGGCTTTGTAATCAAAAGAAAACCTTTGCAGAATGCTTTAAATAAAATTTATAAAGCTGAAACTCTTTCAGAAAGATTGCAGATTCCCGGGCTGGATCCGAAACGGGCAGATATCATCACAGCAGGCGCAGTAATACTGGAGCAGATATTTGAAGATCTCAATATTGAAAAGATGACATTGTCGAGCTATGCACTGAGAGAGGGGATTATTATGAATTACATTCAGCAGCGCAGCGGTGAATTTGACTTCGGACATCTGAGCGATGTAAGATATAACAGCGTTATCCATCTGTGCGAGCTGACGAATTATGATAAGGAACATTCTACACAGGTTATGAAGCTGGCGAATAAGATCTTTGATTTCATAAAACTGAAATTTGAATTCAATGATGACGACAGGGAATATCTTGAAGCAGCTTCATTACTGCATGATATCGGATATCATATTTCGCATACAGGTCATCACAAGCACTCATATTATCTCATAAGGAATTCCGAAATGCTCGGCTTTAATGATAAGGAAATAGAAATTATTGCAAACATAGCCCGTTATCACCGGAAGTCACATCCGAAAGCAAAGCATGAAGGCTATAACAAGCTGGATCTTCCTGCCAAAGAACTTGTGAAAAAATTGGCAGGCATTTTGAGAATTGCCGATGCTCTTGACAGAAGTCATAAGTCCCTTGTAAACGAACTCGATATAAATATTAAAGATAAAACTTTTGAGATCAGTCTGAAATCGTGTCTGGCAGAACCTTCACTTGAGATATGGGGCGCTAATATCAGAAAAGGATTATTCGAGGAAAGCTTTGGGTATGATGTGAAGATCAAATATTAAAAAATTTATCTATACTATATTTGCTCATGAAATATTCTCTTAGTTACTCTTATAAATTCTTCTTCTGAAAAATCATTTCTATAA
>JBDTWU010000017.1:0-5985 GCA_040006535.1 bacterium
ACGCTTAATTACGTGGGTTTTTGAATTGTAAAAAGGGGCTCGACAAAATTCTGAAAGCTTACCAGTTTATCTTTGATGAATGTTTTCAGAATGTCTGTTATTACGGAGTTCAGCATATTTCATAGTATAATTGTTTTTGTTGATTCAGCTATTTCTAAATAATTATAATTGATAATAATTTTTTGGGGTTTCTGCTTTACAAGTTTATTGATCTGCAAGTATCCGCGCCTTCATGTTATATTTTTATTTAATTTATATCCGGATTGATTCCTTTTATTCCGCAGCCCCTGAACTTCCTGTTTCCTGTTAATTCAATCTGGACCGAATACTGGTAGCTTTTACCTGCAGCATCTGTACAAACTTCTCTGTTTATTTTAACTTCGATTGAATTTCTTTGTATAGTATTGTAATTACTGTAAATAATGTATCCGTCTTTTTGCTTTTGTTCCGCATAAAAAAAATAATATGTTTTATTTTCCGAAGGTATCTCAAAGCTGATCAGGTTCTCCTTTGCTGAAATTTCCAATGACCATGAAGGATCTGTGCCAAAAGCCCAGTAATCATATGGAATGCATGTGTTCTTAAAATTTTTCTTTTCAACCGAAATAACATCCTTTACGCGCAGTGTTCTCGGATATTTTTCCTTTATCTTTAAATCTTTAGTATCTTCTGTTTCTCCAATCACCTTTGCAACAGCTGAGCCGTAAACACTTGGATTTTCAAAGATCTTGTTATATTGCTGTGTCAGGTTTTTTGAATTGCCAGCCACCCAGTATATTGAATCCGGATGTGCGCAATCCTGAAATGTGCTTGAATTTATGTTAACAGTGTATAAGCCTTCGTATGTATCCGGAATTATTGCTCCAATAATGGAATCTTTTTTTACCTGCGGGGCTGAATCTTTTGATTCAATTTTTTCCGGAATATCTTTTTGCTTAACGCATCCGCTCCAAATTGTAAGAAGAAAAAATAAAATAAATGTTCTGGGCAATTATTTTTAATATTTAGTTTAAATTATCTTCAAAATAATTTTATTAATTTTAAAAAGCGAAGCATATTATTTAAACGCCGGTTTAATATGTAGATCAGGTCTTAGGGGAATCGGAAATTTATAACCGGAATTATTTATTCAGATGCGTTTTTTGTTTCTCGGCTAGTATATATGCCCTTTTGCTGGGATATTCAGTATTTTCGTATGGATAACGTTCTGCAGCTGTGATGACATGAAATCCTGATTTTTTCAATAACCGGAGGATCTTTTCGGTTTCAAAAAAATAAAAATCAATATCAACACTCTCATTCAGAAAATTATCACGATGAATATTTCCATTACCGGTGTGAAATGAAAATAAGAACTGCCCTTTGTCACGAAGCACTCTGTTAATTTCTGAAAACGCACGTGTAACCTGCTTATATGTAAAATGAACAATTGAATAGAATGCGAGCGCCGAGCTGAAGCTTTCATCATCATATTTAAGCTTAAGAATGTCTCCTGTTTCGAATTTTAATCCCTTGTGCAGCGAAGACGCTTTGATCACCATATCCGGAGAGATATCTATCCCTGTAATTTTCTTTACACCACACTCCTTTAGGAATTTAGTTGTTTGACCCGGACCGCATCCGAGATCCGCAACAGCACCTTTGTTTTTATTTTCTTCCGCGAAATTTCTTAAGATCATCCTGTCGAAAGGTTTATTTACCAGTTCATTAATAAAAATTCTGGCATATTCATCTGCAGTCTTGTTATAACAGTCGATTATTTTTTCTCCGGATTGCATTAGGACTTTTGTTATTTATCATATAAATGGACATATATTTCAAGCAGACACCATTTCCCGCGCTCTTGTCGCCAGAAGTATTCTTCTTTTGATATTCCGGACCATAGGCCGCTGTACCTATTTACATTGCGCGAAAGATTTTCTATAATAAAATCGTGATCCATTTTGAAAATTCTTATTGCTATTGACAGCAGGATTTATTTTCCTGTACAGGCGGACATTTGACATTGCCGTAACTGCAATAAACACAGCAGTCTCCTGACTTCGGTTTAATCAGAGTTTTACAATTTTCGCATTCATAAAAAAACTGACAAGAATCCGTTGACATTGTCTCTTCTTTTTTGAATCCGCAATCAGGACAGGTAATGATCGATGTAAGTATTATTTCCAAGGTTTTTTATTTAAGTGGTTTTCTTACTATTTTTAATTAAATAAATTGTATTCTCACTCATCTTCCCCGGCGCTTGCCTGGGAAGATTAAAGAGTAATATTCAGAAAAAGAAATTTCGGATTACTTAACTCCGGATATCGTGATGCTCATAATTTTATTTCTTCCGGATTTATATTCAGACAGCTCCTGCTGATTTAAATATTTTAGCATTAGTTTATCCGAAAGCTCAATTGGTTTTTCTTTAAATATCTTTATGTTTTCAAATCCTGACCTTGAAATTGTTTCTACGTATTCATCTTTTCTCATTGCTCCTGCAATGCATCCGGCATACATCTCGGCTGTCTTCAGAATTTTTTCCGGAAGCTCACCTGATATTACTATATCGGATATTGTAAAATGTCCGCCTCTTTTCAAAACTCTGTAAATTTCTTTAAAGGCTTTTGATTTGTCCGGTACCAGATTCAGCACGCAGTTGCTCAGTACTACATCAATACTTTCTGTCTGCACAGGCATATCCTCAATTTCTCCCAAAACAAATTCGACATTTGTAAATCCCAGCTTTTCTTTATTCGAATTTGCTTTATTGATCATCGCATCCGTCATATCAAGACCAATAACTTTACCGCCCTCACCAACGGTTTTGCTTGCTATGAAGACATCATTTCCTGCGCCTGAACCCAGATCGAGGACAATATTGCCTTTGTTGATCTGCGCGAACTCTGTCGGAATGCCGCATCCCAGCCCATAATCGGCTTCAGCTTTGTATCCGCTTTGATTAGTGTAATCATCGGAAATATTTTCTCCGGTTCCGCAGCACTCCGTCGCACAACATCCGCTGTTTCTTTCTTCTAAAACATTTGTGTATGCTTTCTTTACAGCTTCTTTAATTTCTGAAGTTTCCATTTTTAATATTTTTTAATTATTTAATACAGAATAAAGACGTGCTCAGGATAATAGACGCAAAGTTTTTAACAGCATTCTTTTTTTTTCTTCGGATAATAATCAATTATATTCCCGTATGGATCGGCAGTAATGTTGCAGCACTTCTCAAACAACTCTCTCAGTTTTATTTTTGCTCTCTGCACCCGGGACTTCGCACCCGAATATGAGATGCTGAGATGATCTGCCAGCTCAAGCTGAGAGTAATTTTGAAACTCTGTTAATAATAATGCTTCCCTGTAAATTTCAGGAAGGCAATTTATAAATGGCAGGATACAACCGGCAAGCTGTGAATTTTTTTCATACTTCTCCTCATCAATTGAAAGATCTTCTGAAATTTCATGATAATATTTCTTTGCCCTGAAGTGATCTATGATGGAATTAGCGGTAATTTTATAGATCCAGAATTTAATGCTTTTCTCTTCTTTTAAATGAATAATATTTTTCTGGATCTTAATAAATGAATCCTGCAGGATATCTTTAGCTGTATCACTGTCCTTTACTCTGCTAAGAATAAAATTATAGAGTTCTTTGTTGAACTGGCTCCATATGCTTGACAGGTCTCTTTCCAATTTATATATTTGTTTTATTTAAGACGAATTGATCTGTAAAAAGACGCAGGGTTACTTAATAAAACTCAAACACTGATTTTACGATTAAATTTTAAACCACTCCTTCAATCTTTCTCCAACTTTCTTTCCTGCCGACTTCTCTATGATATTAAAGTTATTTTTTACAACTTCTTTAAGATTTTCAACGGATCCGAATTCTATTAATAGCTTCTGTGCGGTCTTTTCACCGATGCCGCCGATCTCCGTCAGTTCGGTTGAAAAAGTTCTCTTATCCCTGAGCCTTCTGTGATATGTCACTGCAAATCTGTGCGCTTCATCACGCACTCTCTGTAAAAGTCTTAAGCCGCTTGAGGTCCTCGGAATATTCTGCGGAATGCTTTCGTTTGGCATGTAAACTTCTTCTAATCTTTTCGCCAGTCCGATGATATTTTGATTATGAATCTGGAGATCTTCAAGCACTTTCACTGCTGAAGATAGCTGACCCTTGCCCCCGTCAATTATAATAAGATCGGGCATTGAGCTGAAACTTTCATCTTCTTCAATTGAAATTTTTGTATCTTCAAATTTCTTTTCCGAAATTCTCCTGAATCTTCTGTATATTACCTCACGCATTGATAGAAAATCATCGGGCGTACCCGTTTCATCAAGTACCTGATTGATCTTAAATTTCCTGTAGTCTGATTTCTTTGGCTTTCCGTCTGTAAACACAACCATCGATGCAACAGTATCGGTACCCTGAATATGTGAAATATCAAAACACTCGATCCTTCTCGGAAGCTTTGAAAGTCTAAGATCTCTTTTCAATGATTCCACTGATGGTGGAATGAATTCTCTCTTCATTCTTGTTAATATGAGCTCATCTAAAAGTAATCTGGCATTTTTCTTCACCATGAAAACAAGCTTATACCTCTCACCGATCTTCGGGATTACAAAATCCACTCTGCTTTCCTTTCTTCCCTCAAGCCATTGTTTAATCGTAGATTCATTTTCAATTTCATTCATCAGATAAATTTCGTCAGGTATAAAATCATTTTTGGTATAATAGTTTGTGATCAGATTTTCGAGAATTTCAGAATCATTTTTATCCGAAATATTATTTAAAAAATAATGATTTCTTCCTACTACCTTGCCGTCCCGTATCTTTAAGATCATACCGCATCCGTCATTTTCAATTTTATCGAACACAAAAATATCCCTGTCTATTATTTCGTCATCTACCATTTTCTGCTTTGATGAATAAACATCTATCGCTTCTATCTTATCTCTTAATCTTGCAGCCTTCTCAAATTCCATCTCAACCGAATACCTGTTCATCTGCTCTGTCAGCTCATTTATAAGTGTTTTTGTTTTACCGATCAGAAGCTTTGCAACCTGTCCGATCATTTCATTATATTCTTTCTTAAGTAAATATCCTTCACACGGTCCCTCGCATTTATGAATATGATAATCCAGACATACTTTAAATTTATGCTGACCAATCGAATCTTCCGTCATATGAAGGTTACACGAGCGAATCATAAAAATGTCGCGCACTGTTTTTAAAGCAAATCTCATAGTTTTTACATCAGTGTATGGTCCAAAATATTTTGATCCGTCAGAACGTTTGTTTCTTGTAGGGAACACACGGGGAAACTGTTCGTTGGTAATTACAATATACGGGAATGACTTGTCGTCTTTTAAATTTATATTATAACGCGGTTTGAAAGTCTTGACAAGATTCTGCTCGAGAATAAGTGCCTCAATCTCATTATCAGTGGAAATTATTTCCACATCAGAGATCCGGCTTATCATCGCATTCAAAATTCCTGTAACGGGCTTGGACTGAAAATATTGTCTGACCCGGTGACGCAGTATCTTTGCCTTGCCGACATAGATGACTTTTCCGTTCAGATCCTTGAATTGATATACTCCGGGAGTAACAGGAAGATTTTTTAACTTGTCCTCTAATGTTGCGGAAAGATTTTGATTGGATTGAATTTCATTATTTTCATAAATTTCCGCCATAATCTCATTTTAATAATGTTAATTATTTTTTATCCTGTGTTAGTTCCATTAAAACATTATTGGTAGATTTTGGATGCAGAAAAGCAATTAACATTTGGTCTGCACCGGCTTTTGGTATTTCATCGATGAGATCTATGCCACCGGATTTTATTTGCTGTATTGAATTTTCAATATTTTCGACACCAAAAGACAGATGATGAATCCCTTCCCCTCTCTTCTCTATAAATTTACTGACAGGAGATTCGATATCTGTTCCTTCAAGCAATTCTATTTCACAATTCTCTAAATGAAATTTTCTTAC
>JBDTWU010000018.1:0-1517 GCA_040006535.1 bacterium
GGTCAGATTATTAAGAGAGGGTTTTGTGATTTTTGACGGCGGAATATCTTCACTGAAGAGGATCAAAGATGATGTAAGGGAAGTAGAGTCCGGCTATGAATGCGGAATTGGATTAGAAAATTTTAACGACATAAAGGTTGCTGATATTATTGAAGGTTATAAAATAGTTGAAACAAAACGTAAACTTGTTACATCTTAAGGATCAGAAATGTCAGTAAGAACGGAAAAAGTTGCAGAGGAAATTAAGCACAAGCTAAATACTGCAATGTCAAAGGATCTCTCAGAAATAAGCGGACTTGGACTTGTTACAATTTCAAAAGTAATAATGTCTCCTGACCTTAAGCTTGCAAAAGTTTATTTAAGTTTTCTCGGCAATAAAGAGCCAATTGAAAAGTGCCTTGATAAAATTAATACCAAGAAGAAACATATAAGATATATTCTTGCGAAGCATATAATTTTGAGATATATGCCGGACCTGGCATTTTATCATGATGATACGGTAGAATATGCCGATAAAATGCAGAAGCTCCTGAATGAAATTAAAAAAGACGAGCCGGTTAAAAATAATTAGCTGCATAGTATTTATCAATAATTTCAGGTTGCAATAAATTTTTATGTCCCCCCTCAGCTTATTCCATTATGATCACAAGATTTATTTCCGTTTATGAATGATACAGAAATATCAGGATATTCCGATCGTATCTTTCTCGTTGATAAACCATTGGATTTTACAAGTGCGGATATTGTCAGAATATTTAAAATAGATTTTAATATAAAAAAGATCGGGCATTCGGGAACACTTGATCCCAAAGCAACAGGTCTGTTAATTTTATGCTCGGGTAAAAAAACAAAGATGATTACTGAGTTTATAGACTATGATAAAGAGTATGAGGGAATTATCCGGATCGGGGCAAAAACGAAAAGTTTTGATTCCGAAAATGAAGAAGAAGAAATAATTGATGACCTGAATATTACTGATGAAGAAGTTGAAAATGTCAGGAAAAGTTTTTTAGGGGAAACCGGTCAGATGCCTCCAATGTATTCTGCAGTAAAGCATAAAGGCAAGCCGCTGTACAAATTAGCAAGAAAAGGCAAAGAGGTAGAAAGAAGATCGAGGAATATATTTATTTCTGAATTTGAAATAAGAAGGTTAAGTGAGAATGAATTATTTTTCAGAATTTCCAGCAGCAAGGGTACCTATATTAGGAGCATTGCAAATGATTTCGGTGAAAAGCTAGGAGTCGGCGGATATCTGAAGACGCTGAAAAGAACAAGGATCGGGAAGTTCAGATTAGATGACTTTGAAAAGGAAACAAGAAATATAAGATTTAGAATCTTAGATCTTTGATTTTGGATAAGCTAAGAACTGCATGATTTTATTATTGAACCAATCGTTTTGAACGGATGTGAAGCACAACAGATAGAATTCCAAATTTCAATCTTTAAATTGTAATTAGTAATTCGTAATTTCCATTAAACAGAGAGAGATGGCAGAGTGGTTGAATGCGGCGGTCTTG
>JBDTWU010000019.1:0-5158 GCA_040006535.1 bacterium
AACGCCTGGATTATATTTTATTGTTGCAAGGCCAGATGCTACTGAAAAGAAACTGTTGATGTAACTCCTGTTATATAAACAATCCCTGCAGCATCAATAACCATCGCGTTAAAAGCTTATCCACGATGGAGTAACCTGAGCTGCTAAAGAATTAACAGTTATTAATAAACATAATATTAATTTTTTCATATCGGTCTTAAATGAGTTGTGCTGTCACTTTTATTTGTATGAACGAAGGGTGTAATACGGAATGCTGAATGTTTTGCAGCCTGAATAAAAACTCTTATGAATCGGATTAATTAACTACATGTAAGGATCGTTGGGTATTGCACCCTGATATCGTATTGCATTGTAAATATTTATTTTTCCGAATCCGTTATATGTATGATAAATATTATTTTCAGACCCTGTTACCCGGGCTCTGTATCTCGCTTCCCACCAGGAGCATTTCAGATAATCTTTTATGAAAACAATCTGCCCGGCTATATATGCATGAGCATACGATTGATAAAAAAAAGGATCTTCATTGAACGGATGCCAGCTGTAAAATTCACAGCTGTAGCTTGTTACATTTCCCGTATCACCCGCACCGCAAACTATAATATTTTTTAATGGCAGCATAGAAGTCTGAAATGGATAATTGCTTCCTGAACATGTGATCACCTGTATTCCCTGTCTGTAAAAAGAATCTACCGTTAAATGACTGTATACGCTTACTCCCACATTTCTAAGCATTAAAATATATCCGCTGTCCTGCATAAAAGGTAAAACATTACCGTTAATTTCTGAAGAGCTGACAAAAGAATCTCGTTTTATCATTCCTTTCCATGAAGCTCCTCCGCTCTCATATCCGGCAATAAAACAATCTACAAAATGTGGCTCATCATTATCACTATATCCGGATGCATTTGCAAAATAAACTTTGATTTTATTTGATGTGTCAACTCCCTGATAGGGTATATCACTTGTTATTAATGTTTGATCTTGTTTATTACAGCTTACCGCAAATAACAATGCTAACAGTAATAGTTTTTTCATAATGATAATTTAATTTAATCATTTTTTATTTACTAACTTTTAATCTAAATGCGAATTTGTTTTATATTATAAATAAAATCCCTATTAAAATTTCATCTGTGGACTAGGATTTTAAGTTTGTTAAGAGGATACAATTTCAATCTTCCATTTGCCGGAAAACTCAATTGAATTGATTTTGCAGACGGAAGATCTCTAATTCATCTGATTCAGTGAATTACAATTTTCTTCCTTAATAAATTTAGGATAGTAAATATTTATTTATTGATCAGAAATTGCAATGTAAATTTTTTTATCAATTTTTAAAGTAAACAATCTTATTATACAAAAATTTTCATATAAAGTGTTTACATTTGCTTCATCGCATGCTTTATGGTTGTGAAGTCTTCTTTTGATATTTCTCTGAATCCGCTGATCAGGTAAAATCCCCAGCTTTTTTTCTTTTTTATAAAACCAAGGTCTGCAATTAATTGAAGTATTCCGGCTTCATTGCTTCCTTTATATTTTACCTGTCGTCTATAGGGCTTGAAATTCGGATCGTCATTTACCCGGTAGGGCTCATCGTCCAAAATTTGTCCGATGGCTGTAAATTTTTGTAAGGGTTTTCCATTCTCGAACTGTTCTTTTGAAGAATAATAAACCAGCCAATCACCCTTAGAAAGTTTACTCATTAGGTCTTTTCTTCCGTGACCCGCTTGCGCAAAACCACCCTTTACACCGGACATCACATGATCTCTGGATGCACATATAAGAAAATATTTAGTCAAGATATTTTTAATGTGTCCGGATTTCACTGTAAATTAAAGGTTTAAATTCGCTCGCTATAGATCCAGATTTTTCCATGAGAGCTTGTGCTTCTTCAACTTAAAGTGCTTTGAAAGTCATCAAACGATGCCCACTCATAAGTTCACACAAGTATTTTAATTAATAAAACATTCAATATCCAAAAGGGAAGTCACATATCTTCATCTGCTAAAATTATTTTTTAATATATTTTTCAACATCTGAACCCTGTTTCATTAATGTATTAGTATTGGCTTTTAATAAATCATAAGCAGTTTTATTAATTTGTTCAATACTTATTTTTTTCCATTCATTAATATTTTTTTCAAATTCAATTTTAAACAGGGCTCTAGACAATTCTCTTATTACACAATAATTTGCAACTGAATGCCCGTTTTCACTTTGATAGTTAGAATTATTAATAAAAAAATCTAAAGTTTTATATAAAGTTTTTTGTGCCATGCTCATTTCAGTTAGCTTAGCTCTGTATTCTAAATCTGCACTCGACAGTTTCGGAAAGATCTTGTAGTCATCAAAATGTCTGCTTTCGTGCGCCAGATAGCTGATCAGAAATTCTTCACTGTTCAGATCGTATGCTTTAATTTTATTGTCAGATAAAATGAATTTATGTTTTATTATTTAAAACTTGTTTGTTCCGGTTTAAATATTCTTCTTACTTCATCTTAGGTACCCATGTTTCAACTTCAAGATCATTAAAGTAGTTAAACGGAGCGCAGACAGTGCCGGATAGATCGTAATTTTGTTTTAATGTGTTATCATTGATAAAAATATTATAATAATTTTTCGTAAGAAGTATAAGGTCAAATTCTTTTTGAATTATTCTTCTGTCAATCTCATCCTGATATTCTTTTATTCGCTCAGAAACACCATTGTATGAAGATGCCAAAATTCTGGATCGGTTTCTTTCTCCTGAAAAATATTCAGAGTGACCGGAATTATAAACAGGTTTATTTTCCTGAATCATTATAGAAACGTTTTCAGGTGAATTGAGCGTATTTTTACTTCTCTTTATAAGTTCATCCATTTGTTTAAAGCACGATGTAAATTTATTAAAGTCATATTCCGGCGTTTCAAATTCAATATTCATTGTTACAATAAGAAGTACGGCGGCAAATGATTTGTACATTTTATTCGAAGTTTTTTCCAGAAGCTGAAAAGTTATAATTATTAATAACGGAGATGCAAGGTGAAATAAATAAGAAGCATGATAATTCCCGACATTGCCCCCAAGCTTAACAATAAACAAAATTAAAACTACCGAAAGTGAAAATGCAAACAGGAGATCGAACCTGCTTTTAATTAAAGGATCATCTTTTTTAGTTATATTAAAATTAAAATTAACTCGAAACATATTTCTTGAATATTCAAAAAGCTGTTCAACGGTTTTAGTCAGATGACGATGTAAAAATTTCCAAAAAATTATTATGCAGGACAGAATATTAATAAGAATAAGATAAACATTGATCTCCGCATATTCCGCGACCTGGTCTTTCATATGATTATAATTATAAAGGGAGTCATTTAAATGATTTATAAAAGTGTTATTAATGTAAAGGGGGAATATGAAGGACGTTATTGTAATTATTAACAATAAAACAAAACATGACACAATTGTATAAATCAGGGATTTTCTTTTGCTTACAAAAATAAACAGGTATGCCGCTATGATAGGAATTACCAGAACGTAGTAAGGTTTTGTAAGATAACCAATCACTCCCAATATTATGCTCGCTGAAAGTGAAGCTTTTGAAAAATTCCATATCCGGGGAATAATAATACCAAGTGTAAATAGAAAAATTCCAAGTGACTCCGGTCTTGCAACCGCAGTGTTGGCTGCATTAACTATTGACTGATGAAGAATTGTTATTGCCGCAAAGGCAAAAACATAATTTGCCTTTTTTTTTATCAGCACATAAAAGACCAGCAGGCAGGTTGCCCAGATAAAAAAATATACAAAAGACCTGTGAACAAAAAGTGTGTTGCCGAATTGCTGGGCAAAAGGAGTAACAGCCAGCGGATAGACAAAGCCGTAGACATAAGTATTTTGAGGCTGCTCTTCAATAGAAAAGGGATTCCTGTGATCCAGAAAAAGCTGAGTAATGTTTAATGCAGCGCCCTCCCGGTACTCAAGCTGATACGGATGTGAAATAAAACGATAGTGAGATTTTACGGATTTGATTATTACCAGGGAACTGAAAAAAAATAAAACTATACAGGAGAAAATATAAATATATCTTTCATATTTTTTTACCAAATTTATTTCAGGCATACCCCAAAAAATTGCTTAAAATATTCCTGATTTAATTTAATTAAAAACTAAATCTCTACGAACTAAATCTCTTCACACCATCATTATTTACAAGCTCCTGAACGTTGCCCATCAGATCTTCTACAACCTGCTGTTCGCTTTCAAATGTGATTGTATCATATTCACCTGACATCTGAAGACCGTGCACTTTATTTAAAACAGGCAGCTCAATTGTCTTATCTTTTATTTTTGCTTCAAAATCTTTTCTGAATTTTTTTACAGACCACTTCACCGGCCAGGCTGCTGCCTCACCCAGTGCACAGATCGTATTGCCTTCAATATTTGAAGCAACCGATATCAGCAGGTCAAGATCACTCTGCCGTCCATTGCCGTCCATTATGCGGTTGAGAACTTTCAGCATCCACCCGCAGCCTTCCCTGCAGGGCGTGCATTGTCCGCATGACTCATGATAATAAAATTTTGTAACCCTCCTTATAACATCCACAACATCTGTATCTTCATCCATCACTATCACTCCTGCAGTGCCGATATATGAACCGATAGCTTTCAGGCTTTCGTTATCCATTCTCACGGTCAGTGCTTCCTCCCTTGTAAGAGGAGGCATAGATGATCCCCCGGGTATAATCATTTTAATATTTTTTCCATTTCTAACACCGCCACAGTAGTCATTGATAAGTTCCATCAAAGGAATTCCGGTAGGCAGTTCATAAATTCCGGGCTTATTTACATGACCGCTTACGCCGTACAAAAGTGTTCCCGGCTGCCGCGGGTCACCGATCTTGCTGAACCATTCACTGCCTTTATTAATTATCTCAGGCACATTCGCAAGAGTTTCAATATTATTTACAATGGTCGGGCATCCCCATGCGCCAACAACTGCAGGGAATGGAGGCTTGATCCTCGGATATCCGCGTTTACCTTCAAGTGAATTCAGCATTGATGTTTCCTCACCGCAGATATAAGCGCCGGCTCCTTTGTGAAGATACATTTCAACTGAAAAATCTGAACCGAAAAGTTTTTTTCCGATACAATTTTTTTTATATGCCTCTG
>JBDTWU010000020.1:0-9573 GCA_040006535.1 bacterium
GACAAAAAGGCAGAAATTTATTTTGACGATATCGGATTGAAGAAAATAATTCTGAAATACGCGAAGATGACAATACAGGAATAATTGGGATAGGATTTAGATCTTAGATTGTAGATTGTAGATCTTTGATTGCAGATCAGAACATTAAATTATCAACTTTTAACTTTTAACTTTTAACTTTTAACTTTTAATTTTTAACTTTTAACTTTTTTGAATCACTGGCTTTTAAAAACAGAACCTTCAGTTTATTCTTATGACGATCTTGTTAAAGATAAAAAAACTGTGTGGGATGGAATTGCAAGCAATGCTGCTCTTATTTGCATGAGAAATGCACGCAAAGGAGATCTAGCATTCATTTATCATACCGGTGATGAAAGACAAATAGTCGGGATCGCGGAAATAATTTCTGATCCGTATCCGGACCCTAAGCAGGACAATGAAAAGCTGGCGGTATTTGATGTTAAGCCCGTTAAGAAATTAAGAAATCCAGTACCTCTTTCTTTTATTAAGGCAAATAAAAAATATTCAAACTTTGCGCTGGTGAAGGAAGGAAGAAAATCAGTTGTGGAAGTTCCTTTAGAATACTGGGATGAGTTTATAAAGATGAGTGAATCATAGTATTTGGAACATTGAACATTGAAGATTGAACATTGAACATTGTAGATTGAACATTGTAGATGAAGATTCACTAACCCTAATACCCAATACTTAATTACTCAATACCCACTATCTCTTCCAAAAACCTTATCCTAAAAATTCGTGCGCAGATATTTATTTAGAAATCCCCTTATAGTATTGATCTCCACTAATTCATAGAATTTCAACGGGTACAGAATAAGCGGAAAAGCAATTACAGCAGCCAGTTTCAGGATGTACTGAATGTAAATGTCATTAATACTGAAATAAAAGAATGGAAACACCAGGACGATATAAGCTGATATCATTAAAATTATTTTTCTCCACTCATATTTAAAAAAATAACTATATTTTGAAAGAGAATAATTCATTACACATAAAATCAGGAACGATAAAAAATTAGAGCTCGCTGCTCCGTACATTTGATAATGAGGAATCAGAATAAAATTAAGTACCACATTCACAAAGAGAGGAACAAGGTAAACCCACAACATTAATATTGTCTTCTGCTTTACATAAAAACTAAAAAATCCGATATAGGCAATTCCGTAAAAAGGAAGTGATATAGCAATCCATGGAACAATGTCCTTAGCCAGCCAGTAATCTTTGTTCAATGTAAAGATCTTTATCAGGTTTGGTGTAACCAGAGAGAGAATAAGTGCAAGATAAATTATCACAAAAAATAAATATGTTATTGATTTTGTAAAAAATCTTTTAGCATTTGCATCTTTGTATTTTTTCCAGGCTAATACATTGAATGCCAGGACAAAGGGAGCAATGACAAAAAAATTTAAGATACCGCAGATATTATTTCCCAGCCCATACAAGCCTACTTCAGTTGAATCCGTCAGATAACCAAGAATATACCTATCAGATTGATTCAGCAGGGTGCCTATGATTCCGGCGACCATTAATGGAAAGGAATACCGTATTAAAATTTTCATGGTCTCTGAATCAAAACCCGCCTTAATATACTTTGTGAAATAGGGTAATAATAATAATAATACCAGGGCTGGTGAGAGAATTTTGGCGATGAAAATTCCCTCCAGCTTCATTGAAGTATATAAAATAAAATAGACCTGAACTGCTAAATTTATCAATGTGATTAAAATTGAGAACACAGAATATAAGAATGCTTTCTCATTAATCCTTAGAAGAAGGAAGACAACAAATATAAATGTTTCAAAGGAGCCAATAAGGGAAGCATAAAAGATAAGTGTTGAATAATCAATAGTATCAAAGATCATTAACGAAAAAAGTCCTGATGTATAATAAAATATTACTGAGTAGATAATATTTGTAACAAACAGGAATATCGATACAGAAAATAAAAATATCTTTTTCTTCTTTTCCTCCTGATACTGAGTGTACCAGCTGATAATACCAGGCTCCAATCCGAATAAAAAAATTACCCAGAGTATCTGCCAGAGTGTTTCAATTCTGACAATTACACCGTATTCAGCTAAAGAAAAATTTAATGAATAAAGAGGAAGGAGTATAAATGCAACTGCTTTTGTGGAAATCCTGCTAACACCGTAAACAGCAGATTGTTTTAATGTATATTTTATATCTTTTAACAATCGCTAAAAATATTGACTTTAACTTTCATAAAAAATGTAAGAACAAAAATTACAGAAAATTACTTTTTTAAGAATTTTCTGTTAATAAATATTAGTGTTTACAGTATATTATTATTTCAATTTTATCATTCCCGTTATTTCCCAAAAGCCTTTTTTAAAATGCGTGAGGCAAAGAAAATATTTTTATACGGCAGTTATTAGTTCAAAACGTATCAACAGAAAAATTCAAGAAAAACCTGTCCGTTCCTTTGCGTAGATTATTAAGTCTCCATGCAAAGTCAACCCTGAAAAGATCCAGTATTCTGCTGATGCCGAACCCTGCTTCCATGTATATTCCTTTTGTGATCGTAAAATCCTTGAAGGCAGCAAGTTCAAAATTCGAAGCACTGATCTCGTTTCTTCCGGCGCTGAAAAATCCTATTAAATTAAATTTATTTATTATAGGAATATTTCCGAAAAGAAGCTTGCCGAAATTATTTTCAAGATTAAGATAATATATTTTATCCCCGAGAAACTCATTGTAGCTCATTGCCTTGAATGAATTATTAAAATCGATTGTGCCTGAATTCGCAGTGAAGTATGCAAGTGACTGGTAAGGAACCTGTCCCGTCATAAGCTCTCCGCCTATTTTATATCTAAGATTAAAAAAGCTGTTAAAAAAATTCTGACCGCTTAACTCGGCTGAAAATTTCCGGTATTCATAGGTGCTATTGAACGCTTTTCCTGAAAATTTAAAACCAAGATCGAGAACCGGAAAATTTGTGATCTTAAACCTCGATACATCGCCATCACCCCAGTCGATCGCATTAAACCTGTTAGGATCAATTCTTAAGCTTATCCCCGCTACTCTGAGAAAAGCATCATTGATCACTGGATTTTTACTGAACGTAACATCTTTTTTCCTGAAACTAAAATTTGTGTTTGTATACGCAGTTGTCTGCTTTTGCTGATTAAATGTCACACCCACTCTTAACTGCTGTATGATCCTGTAATTTATTCCGAGGTTATATCCGGAAGTATAAAAATAATCGAGGTTATCTTTTTTATCAAACAGTCCTCGAAGAGTATTATAAAACTCTGATAATCCTAAGAGTTCTCCGTAAAACAGTGGCTGAAGCTTTCTGAAAATTCCTGCATTCACCGTTAACGCCCGGTCATACAATAATCTCTGAGTGTAACTTAGTTCATACTTTGTTTTCTTATCTGAAAATCCGTAACCTATTGATCCGTTTGAACTGACACGATTCAGCCTGCCCCGGTAATTGAGATCAAACCTTATCCCGCTGCCCTCGACCCTGTTGAAGCGATAATAATTTAACGGACTTGTAGAAAAATATTTTCCGTAATTTAATGAGGTCAGTCCTATATTGATCTTTGTATTTTTCTTTTTATCTTCAACCTCTATTATCTTATATGCTTTTTTTTCTTCATAAGAGTTTTTTATCAGTTGGTTTTTATCCCAATAAAGAGAATCTTTTTTTGCATCAGGCATTACCTTTACAACGAATTCATCGAAGATGCCTTTCGGTGCTTTTTTATTAAGTGCATAATCTGAAACGATCGTAAAAACCTCTGCCTCATATTTTACAAGGCCGGCAAATGAGCCGTCAGCAAATATTTCAACATCGGTCGGCATCCAGAATTTGTTCCTCTTATATGTGTTGTCTTCAAACTGCGAAAATTTCTGAAGGAATTTTACTTTATTTATACCTAATGGTCTTGCAGCGTCATTTGTTGAAAGATCAATTTTCATCAGGGAAAATATGCTGTCGGCAATGTAAATTGTTCCTTTCAGCAGCGGCCGTGTCTCAGTGGAATTAATAACCGAGATTTTAAATATGCGTGTTGAATCTATTGAAGTTGTACCGGTGAGCTTGTATTCATAATCGTCAAATGCGTTGTCCGAAAGAGGAGTCGGGATTTTAAATTCTCCAAAGTCTATCTTCTCATCATAAAAATTTACAATCAGCGGCAGTGCAAAACCCCGGACAATATTTGATGTTTCCTTCTTCGCTTTCACGATCTGTTTTTCAAGATCGGGCTTTTTAAAATATCCTTTTGTTTCAGATTCAAGAATTCCGTAAATTCCCATCTTGGAGTTTCCGGATGAATCTTTTGGCAGCTCTTCCTCCGGGATGTCATTTCTGTTAGACCTGATTACAAATTTTGAATAAGCGTCGTATTCATATTCGTTCAGATTTTGTTTGAATTCTTTTTTGTATCTGATCGCCTTCCTTATAATTTCATAAGCCGGGTCTTCGCCGTAAACTTCAATTGCCTCAGTCATAATTTCAGAAGGCGAAAGGAATATGTTTCTCTCGATGTTTTTATCTTCAATATAAAAATCAGCAGTATCGGTTTTATATCCGATATATGAAAAGATCAGCTTGCCTCCGCCTTTGTTCAGGCGTACAAAATATTTTCCATCCTTATCGGCAGTTGTTCCATACGATGTGTCGGCAATTTTTATTGTTACATATTCCAGAGGCTTGTTTGTTTTCAGATCGAAAATTGTTCCGCTTACTTCATAGGTCTGCGAGGAAGCTATTCCCGAAAGAAATAAAAATGAAAAGAGGTATAAGAAAGCTTTTAAAAACATTCGATTTGTATTTGAAATTTTGAAATCATGTAATCTTGTAAACCATTTAATTACAGTTCTTAATAATAACTAATTTTTTATCTTCAACATTGTATTGATCCAGATTAAAATTAATCACTTCGGTTTCAAAATTATACTTCATTTTTTTTAAAGATTCCAGTTCAGTATTAATGTCTCCGCCTTTTATGCAAATTATTTGTCCTCCCGGTTTAATAAAACCATTCCCCCATTCATAAAGATTGTCAAGTGAAGAGACAGCTTTTGAGATCACACAGTCGAACTTCATATTATAATTTGAGTCGTTTGAAATATTTCCGGCTCTTCCGCAGACAGCTTCAGCATCTTTGAATCCCATTTTATCAATGATGATATTCAGCACATTAACTTTCTTCTTAATAGAGTCTACAAGCAATAATTTTAGTTCAGGAAATAATATTTTCAAAGGTATCCCGGGAAAGCCGCCGCCTGTGCCGATATCGGCAAGACTTTTCACATTATCGAATTTATATTTGGATAAAAAGAAGATTGAATTTAAGATATGATCTTCAATTGAATCAGACCTGCGTGAGATGAGATTTATTTTTTTATTCCAGCCGAGAAGGAGATTTTCATATAAAACGAATTTTTCTAAATACTCTTCAGGATCCAGGTGAAGTTTGTCTTGTAGAAATATTTTGAGAAGATCCATGTACTCTAAAATAATAAATATTCTGCTGGATAATAACTTTAAAAGAAATAAGAATTCTAAAATAAGTTCATATGGATTTACGACAAAAAAGGATGCCTATAACAGGACAGTTCTATATAAAAAAAGGATGTCCATTTTATGAACACCCTTTTATTATAAACCAATCACAAATTAATTAATCAACTAATTAACAAATCACCAGTCAACTCTTGACTATTCTCATTGCATAAAACGAACGCCACACAAAGAATAATGCAATTGCAAGAAATACTAATCCGATTATCGGCGCTGAATCTCTGAATGCTTTAGTAATTGCAATCTCCATCGCAAGCAATCCGAATAGTGTTGTGAACTTAATGATAGGATTTAATGCAACTGAAGATGTGTCTTTGAAAGGATCACCCACTGTGTCTCCTATTACAGTTGCATCATGAAGCGGTGTTCCCTTTTCTCTCAGATCGACCTCAACAACTTTCTTTGCATTGTCCCATGCTCCACCTGCGTTAGCCATAAATATCGCCTGAAATAAACCGAACACTGCGATAGAGATAAGGTAACTTATAAACAAACAAGCCGGAGCATTATTGCCTTCTCTCGGAGCTGACATGAATGCAAATGCTATTGCAAAAGAAAATACTGCAATGAAAATATTAAACATACCTTTCTGTGCATACTTTGTACATATAGCTACAACTTTTTTGGATTGTTCGGTTGAAGCACTTAACGAAGCGTTTTCATCAAGATTAATATTTTTCTTGATGTATTCCACCGCACTGTATGCTCCTGTAGTAACAGCCTGAGTAGATGCTCCGGTGAACCAGTATATCACCGAGCCGCCGCAAAGAAATCCGAGTAAAGAATATGGATTTAATAAATTAAGAACCGTTTCGGGTTCAACACCCAGTACATTTCTCAGCACAAGTATCAGTGAGAATATCATAGTAGTAGCTCCGACAACAGCGGTTCCGATCAGCACCGGCTTAGCCGTTGCTTTGAAAGTATTTCCCGCTCCGTCATTTTCTTCGAGATATAGCTTGGCTCTTTCCCAGTCGGGTTTAAATCCAAAATCCTTTTCAATTTCTTTTTCTTTTTGTTCTTTGTTTTCTTCGATCAGGGAAAGTTCATAAATAGACTGTGCGTTATCCGTTACTGGTCCGTAAGAATCAACGGCGATAGTAACAGGACCCATTCCAAGCATTCCGAAAGCAACAAGACCGAAAGCAAATATTGTATGATACTCCATCATTGCTGCTGGAATAGAGCCTGAAGTAATATAAGCTCCGTACATCAATGCAAAGAAAACCATTCCCATCCAGAACGCACTGAAGTTACCTGCAACAAGTCCTGAAAGAATTGTTAATGATGCGCCGCCTTCTCTTGATGCAGTTACGACTTCATTCACATGTTTAGATTTCGGTGAAGTAAATATTTTTGTAAATTCAGGAATAAGAGCTGCACCCAGAGTGCCGAAGCTGATTATTATTGAAAGCGTTATCCAGAGATTATTGGGAAGATTTCCAATCACCAGATAGCTTACGATAAAAGTTACAATTATTGAAAGTATTGATGTGATCCACACAAGCAAAGTTAACGGAGCTTCAAAATCCATTTTTTCCTTGCCGGTATATTTGATCTTTGAAATTATGCCATTAATATAAAATGCTGCGATAGAAGTAAGGATCATCAGTATTCTCATAACGAATATCCACACAAGCAATGTCGCCTGCAGCTCAACGCCGGTTACGGCAAGAACTATAAAGCTGATAAGAGCAACACCAGTAACACCGTAAGTTTCAAAACCGTCTGCAGTAGGTCCGACAGAATCACCTGCATTATCACCGGTACAGTCTGCGATAACTCCCGGGTTTCTCGGATCATCTTCTTTGATCTTGAAAACTACTTTCATAAGATCCGATCCAATGTCAGCGATCTTTGTGAATATACCTCCGGCAATTCTCAATGCGGAAGCACCGAGTGATTCACCAATAGCAAAACCTATAAAGCTTGCTCCGGCGTATTCTCTCGGAACATAAAGAAATATTATCAGCATCATAATCAGCTCGACACAGATAAGAAGAACACCTATGCTCATGCCTGCGTTAAGAGGTATGGTCAAAAGCTTTAGAGGCTTTTTTTCAAGAGAGGCGAAAGCCATTCTGCTGTTGGCAAGAGTATTCATTCTTATTCCGAACCATGCAACACCGTAAGAACCCAGGATCCCGATCACTGTCCACATAAGTATCAGTGCAACTCCGCCGAAAGATTCACCCTGCAATCCGCCGAAATAAAAAGCTATACATGCTCCTATAAATATAAAAAGAATAAATAAGAACTTTCCCTGCTGCAGAAGATAAGTTTTGCATGTTTCGAAAATCACCTGTGATACTTCAAGCATTGATTTATGAGCAGGTAATTTTTTTACTGCCAAAAATTGATAGACCCCGAATAAAACTCCGAGCAGGCAAACAAATATTCCGTATGTTAAAAGCCTGTTCTGATCCGCACTGAGTTCGGGAATTTTAAGATTCGCCTCACTTGCAAAACTCATTACCGGAGCAATGATCACAAGGAGGATACTTAATAAATATTTCCGCATAGTTTTTGTTTTAATTACTGAATTAGATTTTATGAGATGTAAAAATGGAATGATATTTTTATAAAAATTTAAAAATGTAGGGATTGATGAGTAATAATTGTATGTTAATTATTTTTTAATTGGTTAACAACAAAATTAATAATATCACTGAAACATTAAATAAAAGATCTGTTATAGCTGTTCATTGCATGCAGAATCCCATCAGTAATAAAGCTTTGAATTGCGTAATTAAAATCAGGAATAAGTTTTTTAATAATGCCGGTTTCTTTCCGGTTAAAATTACCTAAAACAAAATCTATATAATCCTCTTTCCTGATATCAATATTATTTCCGATCCCAATTCTCATTCGTGGAAAATCTTCTGTATCGAGATTATTAATGATGCTTGATAAACCATTGTGTCCGCCGTCGCTGCCTTTTTTTCTGAAACGGATTGTTCCAAGCGGGATTTGAAAATCGTCAACAACAATAAGGATGTCTCTTATATCAATATTATTCTTTTCTGTAAAATCTTTGACGGCCGTACCGCTGTTATTCATATAGGTTGCGGGCTTCATCACATAAACATCTTTATCCGCGATTTTCCCTTCACCTTCCCACCAGTCACCAATTCCTTCTTTGAAAGTGATATCAAACTTATGAGCAAATTCATCAAGAACAATAAATCCTATGTTATGCCTGGTCAATTTGTACTTGGCGCCGGGATTTCCCAGGCCGACTATAAGCTTCACTGGAAATAAATTAATGGAAAAGAAAATTACTTTTTCTTTTCGTCTTCTTCCTCATCCTTCTTAGACTTTGAAATTACTTCCGGTTCAGCAGCTGCTTCACCTTCTTCAGGTTCAGGTTCCTTCTCTACAGTCGGCTGTACAACAGCAACTATTGATGCATTTTCATCATTCAATATCTTAATGTTTTCAACTTTAAGATCTGATACTTTTATAGAATCATTCATATTAAGACCTGAAATATCAACGTCTATATGCGATGGTATGTTTGAAGGCAGAGTTTCTATTTCAAGCTTATGAAGTATGTGCTGAAGAACACCGCCGTCTTTAACTCCCGGTGCATTTCCGATTAAATGTACAGAAACTTCAATGGTGATGGTTTCTCCTTCTTTCAGAGCAATAAGATCGAAATGCAATGGCTTGTCAGACACAGGATGAAACTGTACGTTTTTCAAAATGCAGCTGAGAGGGGATTTGTCATCTTCAAATTTCAGATTCACAATATGGGATTCGGTTGTATATATTACGGGGCGAAGATCAATTTCAGTCGCGGCAATATTAATATTTTCTATTCCGTGTCCATAATAAATTCCCGGGATAATCCCTTTTTTCCTGAGCTGATTAAGAGTTCCCTCTTTGTAGTCATCTCTTTTTTTTGCTTTTAAAGTTATTTCTGACATAATATTTAAGATTTAATGGTGAACTGTAAAAATAGCTGATATATAAAATTTAATCAATCGAATTCT
>JBDTWU010000021.1:0-3016 GCA_040006535.1 bacterium
GCAGTGAAGCGACCGAAGAGTACATTATAAAAAAATCTAAGTTAATATTTTTTGTAAGTTCGTGAAGATACCAGGCTCCAAGAATTTTCGGAGACATTACTCTGTCAAATTTATCTTTAGTCTGATTTAATATTACTCCATCATCCAGGACTCCCACAGAATGCACGATACCTTTTAGCGGAAACTTACCGTTGCTTAATTCTTTAATAACTTTTGCAAGCTCGTCCTTTTTAGTTACATCCGCCTTGTAGATCTTCATTTCAGCACCAGCTGCTCTCAATTCATCAAGATGCTGTTTGACCGCATCAGTGTTATCTTTTCTTCCGAGAAGTGCAATATGCTTAGCTCCATTTTCAACAAGCCATTTCGCGGTTAATATTCCCAGTCCGCCCAGACCGCCGGTAATGAGATATGTACCCTTATCGTTAATTTCCGGCTTATTATTTGAAATAGGTAAAACCCTGATCAATCTGGCTGTATATCTTTTTCCATTCCTGTAAGCAACCTGGCTTTCATCTGATAAATCCAATTCATTAAATATATTCATGAGATCAGTATGATCGTCCATGTCTATTATTTTGGAATTCAATTCCGGGAGCTCCAGCTCAATAACCTTTCTCATTCCCCACAGAGGTGACTGCGTAAGTCCGTTCAGCTCATCATTATTAATAACAGACTGCGCATTGTATGTTACTATGTTCAATGATGAATAATTGCCTGAGTTAATTTTTGAAGCTGACTGTATAATATTAAGAACATTCAAACATCCTTCTCCGGATAATATTTCCATGTCCGCAATGTTTAGAGAATTTTTCCGGGGATTAATATAAATTATCTCAATCCTGTCATTCCCATTTGAAGAAATATCCTTAAATAATTTTTCATAATCAATTTTCCGTGAATAATTGATTGTGTATTTATTTTGTTTAACCTCTTCATACTTTTCATTATCGGTAACCGATATGATATTCATTTTTTGGTGATTCGGGGATCTCTCAATTTCACTAATGGTTTTCCTATCAGCAAAAACTACTAATACTCTTTTGTTCTTAGTATCTGCAGTATCCTTTTTATTATCAGTGGCTCCTATCATTAAAGACTGCCCTGTCAGTGATTCTTCGTTTGATTGGAATGAAAATGATTCCACATTTTTAAATCCGCTGTTGGTTAATAATAACTTCCATTCACTATTGCTTAGAAGGGGATACGAAGCTCTCAGTTTATTATCCTCGAATCTCCACCAGCCATCTGTAAGACCAAATGTCAGGTCGATCCAGCTTTGTTTCTGTGTAACTTCATTCAGGATCAATGCACCACCCGGAGATAAAAGCTCCAAAATGTTTTTGATTGTTACCTGTAGATCCTTTGTTGCATGAATAACGTTCGAAGCAATAATAAGGTCATAATTATTTTTCTTAAAACCCTGCTCTGTAATATCTTTTTCTATATCTAAAACTTTATAATCAATTAAAGGATATTCTTTGAATTTTTCTTTTGCTTTTTTAAAAAAAGCCGCGGAAATATCAGTAAATGTATATTCTGAATTTACCATAGAAAGAACCGGTAATATGTAAGAAGCTGTACTACCTGTGCCTGCACCGATCTCCAGAATTCTTATGATCTTATTTTCCGGAACACTGTTTATAAATCCTTCAACAGCCGTTTTTACAGACTCATTCATTGCAATGAAGCCGGGAGAATTCTGATAAAGCGCGGTAGCCGCTGCAAAATCTCCGTCCGGAAATAATAGCTGCAATGGATCCTCCTTGCCTGTCAACACTTCGGACAGCTTTGAACCGCATACAGACAGTAAATTATATTCCGCTTCAACTGACGAATTTGTTTTAATTTTAATATTTGATTGTTCAGAATAAGCAGCATTCGCATCAATGTCTTTCTGTATTTCAAATATCTTTCCTTTGATCTCAATTATTTCATTCTTTTCTAAAATCTCAAGCAGTCTTCCGAATAATTTAAAATATTTTTTGGAAATCTTCATTTCCTTCTGCAATTCTTCTTTAGAAAATTTTTTTCCCTTCTCAAATTTTAATCCCAGATTTTGAAATGATTTTATTATGAAAGAAAGACTTGCAGATTCCAGTTCATCAATTCCTTGTTTATATTCTGTTAAATTATTCTCAGCGGATAATTTATTAAAATTTGATTCAATGCCTTCTTTTACTTTTATGATACCAGTGTCTCCTAATAACCCTTTCCCATTCAGCTCCGCCGGCTCCCACTTTACTTCATAAAACCAATCCTTTAATTTTTCTTTCCCTGTGCTGAATTCCTCACGGCTTACTTCCTTAAGCTTAAGATCTTTGATTAATGCCAACAACGAACCCGATCCCGAAAATATTTTAATATTTACGCCATAAAATTTACTCTTTATGTTTGAAGGATTTAGCTCAATCAGGCTCCAGACATTATTCTCAGATTTCCCCATATAAAGAAATTCTGAAATTCCTGCAGGAATAAATGCTCTGTCTTTTTTATCTTTTAACAGCATCGTTATGGCTGCCTGGAAGCATGCATCGAGTAAAGCCGGATGGATTTTATAATCCTCTGATATTAATTCTTTACTATTCTCAATTTTCGCCAATGCACTATTTTCTTTCAGAAATATTTCCCGGATTCCCTGAAAATCCTTTTTGTATTCTATACCTATACCTTTAACTTCATTATAAAAATCCTGCACATTTATTTCTATGTTATGATCTTTTTTTAGGATATTCAGATCGATACTGGTAGCTGATATTTTTTCAATTTTTTCAATATTACCTGATGCGTGTGATGTCCATGTAACATTGTGATCATTATCCTCCTTATGATCCAGGCTGAATATTTCAAATGAAAATTTATTTTTTTCAATTGTCCTTAAAATTGTCTGTACGTTTTTAGGCTCATCAATTTTCAGGATCAGTGCCCCGATGAAAGCTATATCTGAAACAGATATGTTTTGCGCTTCGGTCAATTCAAAAAATGCCGACAATACAATTTCAATATATGCAGCACC
>JBDTWU010000022.1:0-4343 GCA_040006535.1 bacterium
TTTTTCTGTTGTTGCTGTGCTCAAATTATGTCTCCTTAAGTTATTTTTTATATGGCTTAAGATAATACATATAATGCTTTAAATAAATTAATTAATTCATCCCCTATAAATAAAAAAGTGTAAAGAAACAGTATCTTTACACTTCATTTTTCCAATCCTGAACTTACTTCTTTTTACTCAGCCGGTTAATTAATGAGAATCATTTCCTTACTCTGAGATATGCCATCTACCTCAAGCGTATATTTGTAGACCCCCGAAGCAAGTCCTTTATAAGCTTTATAATATACATAATACTGACCCGCATCCATAACACCCTCCGCTAATATTTCTGTAAGCTTACCATTTACATCACTGACATATAATTTTACTTTACTTTCTTTGTATAAATGAAACTTTATAGCAGTGATTTCTTTAAATTCCTTCGGACTGTTTTGATATAATTGAAAATTATTTTTGGATTTATCGCTGACTTCTCCCGCTATATTAATAACATTGTTTTCATTCGAAGTTTGTGAAGATGTTACCTTGTAAAGCGCAGTTAACATCATGATGATAATAAGAAGTTTTTTCATAATGTTTTTCATGTTAATTTCCTTTCGTTGAATTTTAATTTTGGATCCTTTACAAATATCGCGGTAATATTTACGAACTCACATAAATGGATACGCACTATTCTATAGAGTATAAACACTCATTTATATTCGTTGGTTAAAATCCTGAAATAAGAGATCTGAAATTTGATTATGTTTAAGATGGGTTTGACAATACGTCAGATATCTGCAAGAAGAGCTTTATTTTCAATTGCAAATTTAACGAGGCTGTGGCTGCCTTTGAGGCTGAGCTTGCAGCTAATATTGGCTCTGTGATTCTCTACTGTCCGGTAACTGACAAAGAGGACTTCGCCAATTTCCTTGCTTGTTTTATTCTCAGCAATGAATTTTAATATTTTCTTTTCGGCGAGTGTAAGGTTCTGAAGCCGGGGATTATTATTTTTCATATCCTTTAATTTTTTTCTACGGTTGATGAGGAAGTTTGAAACTGAAGGACTGATATAGTACCGGTCGTCATGCACTGAAAAAATACACTCAATAATATCATTCACTGCACTGTCTTTCAGAACGAATCCTTTTATTCCTAAATTCATTGCTTCATCAAAAATATCTTCTTCAGCGTACATCGTAAGAAAAATTATTTTAGTATCAGTATTCTTAAGCTCCCGCAGTATTTCAAGCCCAGTCTTTTTCGGCATGTCAATATCAAGTACAGCAATATCAGGCTTTAATTCATTTATTAGTTCAAAGGCCTTTAGCCCGTTATCCGCCTCCCCTAAGATTTTAATTTTATTTTCTGCCTCAATGATCTGCCTTAATCCATTCCGGAAAATCGGATGATCATCAGCGATAATTATTTTTATTTTGCTATTCATCAAAATTTATTTGTTTATTTAATATCTGCTTTATTATAGGTTCGCTCCATAACAATTTATCTTAAGATTTAGCTATGATACTTTTTGTATTCGGCTTACGGTAACTAAACCAACCCACTCACCTGCTCTAATGGAATTTTTACAGTGACAGAAGTTCCGGTTCCGGGGATAGAATTTATTAAAAATTTCCCTCTGAATAATTTCGTTCTTTCGGCAATTCCTGCAAGACCAAATCCATGCTTACCGGCATTAGCTTTTACCATATCTGCATCAAATCCATCCCCGTTATCAGAAATTAAAACTGACAGCTCATGTTTTCCTTTAATTATATTTAGGATTACTTCATCTGCATTTGAATGTTTAAGTATATTGTTTATACACTCCTGAATAATCCTGTACAGGTTTATCTCTATATCAGGTGTAAGAAGTTTATCTATAATATCAATATTCGACACAAAATTTATGTCCGTTGATTTGGAAACTCTGTCTATCATTGACTGAATTGCCTTTGATAATCCAAGCCGTTCTATCTGATACGGATGAAGTGTATAAGAAATTTCTCTCACATCTTTCAGAGTTTCGGTTATAATTTCTGATACTTCATTGATATTGCTCATAAGAAACTCATTGTCGTCTGGTTTCTTTACGCTTAAGAGCAATTTATTTTTTGTGATGAGAAGGTCATGACCGATGCTGTGATGGAGTTCCTCTGCAATTGTCTTGCGCTCACTTTCCTGAACATCTATAAGCCTTTTTGTAAAATCCTCCTGAGCTTTTTTTTCCTTCAGAATCTGATCTAATTTATTCTTATAGAGACTTCCGGCTGTCCCTGCAATTACAAGTGCTCCTAATGTTTTAA
Organism: bacterium; assembly: GCA_040006535.1. GTDB lineage: Bacteria > Bacteroidota > Ignavibacteria > Tepidaquicellales > Tepidaquicellaceae > JAGPCH01. The sequence goes on from JBDTWU010000022.1 coordinate 2,286, forward strand.
ACCACCATGTTTTCCAGAAAGGAGGTGTTATGTTAATCTTTATCTCCGACCCTTCTTCGTTCCACACACCGTCATTGTTTGATCCTTTAACTTTAAATAAGTATTCTCCCGGATTTAAATTTGTATATGTCGCAAATCCCCTGTTTCCAGAGTATACCCAGTCTTTATCAAACCCTGTCATTGTATATGCATATTGATTTTTTCCGGGTATATTGTAATCAAGCGATGCAAATTCAAAAGAGAATACACTATCCCGGAATGACAGGTTTAATTCCTTTTCAAACAAAATTGATTTTTTCAGAGGAGAATCTTTTTCTCCAATTGCCACCGGCTTATTAAAGATCAGGAAATCTGAAATTACAACAGGCGGAATAAAAGAATTATCTTTAATATTAAGCGGATCAAAAATATTAAGCCCGTTCAAACCTCCGAATGCAAGCTCACCGTTCTTTAATTTTAATGAAGCCGACGGGTTGAATTCATTGCTTTGAAATCCGTCGCGAACATCATAATTTTTAAATAATTCTTTTTCAGTATCAAATTTTGACAGACCATAATTGGTGCTTATCCATAAATTACCATCATTGTCTCCAATTATTCCGTTTATTGAATCATTTGGAAGGCCGTCCCAGTGATTGTATCTTTTAAATGTTTCTGTTAATTTATCAAACTTATTCAATCCCGCATTCATTGTTCCTATCCAGAGTATGCCCCTGGTATCTTCAAAAATGGACACGACATCATCTTCACTGAGGCTTGATAAATCATCAGGATCATTTTTAAAGTGATAAAACTTTTGTTCGGTCTTATTAAATTTATTCAATCCTCCTCTGTCTGTTCCTATCCAGATCAATTCTTCACTGTCTATAAAAATTATTCTCACCCGGTCCGAACTGATGCTATAAGGATCTTCTTCATTGTAGGCATATCTTGTAAATTTCTCTTTTGAAGGATCATATCTATTTAAACCTCTTCCTACTGTTCCTATCCAAATGATCCCGCTTTTATCTTTTGCGAGTGAAAAAATTGTATTGTCGGCCAGTGAATTTTCTTTATCCGGATCATTCCGGTAATTTGAAAATTTTTCCTTCTTCTTGTCAAATTTATTTAAACCGCCACCTGGAGTTCCCATCCATAGATTTTCATTGTCGTCTTCTATGATTGAGGTTATCAGATTAATGCCGGGATTCTCATGTCTCTCATCATTCTTAAAATTTTTAAATATTTTATTCTTCCTGTCAAACCTATCCACTCCGTTTCCTCTCGTACCAATCCACAGAATCTCATCCGCGTCTTCATAAAATGCAATTACTTTGCTGCTGCTTAAACAGTTCTGATCATTCACTCCCGGATAATAATGCTGGACTACCTGTGAACGCTTATTAATTTTATTTATACCTCCGCCGAATGTACCGATCCAGATTATACCTGCCCGGTCTTCATAAACTGACATAATAGTATCATTGCTCAGGCTTGAACTGTTTCCTTTTTCATTTTTATAATTATAAAAAATATTTTCTTCGGGATCGAATAAATTTAATCCGCAGTCCCTCGTCCCTATCCATATATTATTTGCTCTGTCTTCATAACATAATGAAACAAGAGAACCGCTGAGGGATGAAATGTTATCAGGATCATGTAAGTAATGCGTGATCTTTTTGTTTTTTTCTTCCAGGAAAAATAAACCTTTATTAGTAGACACATGGATTCTTCCATTCATCCCGGCACTGATTGAATTTATTCTCTGAAAGGTAAGACTTCCCTCCTTTTCATCTGATAGCACAATTTTCCGGAATTGCTCTTCATCTCTTAAAAATATCTGTAATCCTCCGCCCCATGTTCCGACAATTAAGTTATTTTCAGGATCTTCAAAAATCGCTGTTACACGATTATCATTTAAAGAGCCTGAATTATTTTCATTTTTGCAGTAGTTAATGAAAATATTATCTTCTTCAATAAATTTAAACAATCCATCGCCATGAGTTCCGATCCACAGATTTCCTATTCTGTCCTCATAAATAGTTCTGATGACAGTATCCGGCAAACCTTTAATTTTAT
>JBDTWU010000023.1:0-5802 GCA_040006535.1 bacterium
TCACTCCTTACTTTAGCAATGAAAGGCCTGAAGAAAAGCGGGATAGCTCTGGAAGATCCCAAAAGATTTTACATAAATTCATCTGAAAGATTTTTACAGGATGTGGCAAAAAAAAATAAACATGATCATGAAGATAGCAACGTCAGCTACCTTTATAAAACTTTAATTGAAACAACTTCATCGGCAGATTATGTTTATGAAAATTCCAGGATCTATAAATCAAAGCTCGACTATCCGAATTCCCAGTTCGGAAAAAATCTGAAGACCATTGCAGAGATGATCATCTCAAATATTGATACGACTGTCTATTATGTTTCCATGACAGGTTTTGATACACATGTAAATCAAGCAGGAAGACAGGACAAGCTGTTAAGTGAATTATCAGAAGGCCTTTATTCCCTTACGGAAGATCTGAGAAGTAATGAGAGATTGGATGAAGTTATGATTATGACATTTTCAGAATTCGGTAGAAGAGTGAAGGAGAATGGAAGCGGGGGGACGGATCACGGAACAGCAAACAATATTTTTCTGATCGGAGGAAACTTAAACAGTCCCGGACTCTATAACAGCATGCCCGATCTTAGTAATCTTGATGATGGTGACTTAAAATATGAAATTGATTTCAGAGATATTTATGCAACACTTCTGAACAAATGGCTTGATGCCGATGACAGGATTGTGCTGGGGGATAAATTTAATTATTTAAATTTTGTATAGGATGTAGGATTAAGAAGTATTTAAATAATTATTCTCCAAACTGTAAAGCATACAGTTTAAAGTTAGTGAGATCAGGATTTGAAATTTTCTGATCTCATTTTTTATTATAAAGTCATTGGTGAATTTATCCTGATTATATTCAAGAATAAAGACAACTGCTTCTTTATCTTTTGCATAAATGTTTACTGGCTGAAAAGAAAAGCTCAGTGAAAATATTATAAAGACTGTTAATAAAAATTTTTTCGTCTGCATTTGACGCAAGTTAAAACCTTTATTTGTGATTAGCAATTTATAATTCAATAGAACTTCTTTGATCTGGGAGATATCCCCGGAGTCACCGCATCCACTGAGAAGAATAAATCGAATAAATCTATGTACACGACAAAACTTTATTGGAACGCGGATAACGCTGATTTAGCTAATTTTCACGGATTTTATTTATTAAATGTTTTTAATAATTTTTTTGTAATTTAAATACTCGGTTAAGAAATTTGAGATAAACTTTCATTTTTTATAAATAAATAAACTTTCAATTGAAAATTAATAAAATCAGCGATAATCTGCATAATCAGCGTCATCAGCGTTCCTATTTTTTGCCGTGTACTTTGTTTTGTTTTTTTTTGTTTTAAACACTCGCCAATGAAATTGAAACTACAGACTAATAATAGTATTTTGCATAATGTTTAATAAAGTTAACGAAGAGATACTTTCAAAGCTTAAAGAAATCGTTGGTGAAGAATCAGTAATTAAAGATAACGAAAACTTAAAACTTTATTCCAGGGATTACACGGAAAATCTTTCCTTCAATCCTGAAGTAGTTGTAAAGCCGCTCACCACGGACGAAATTTCGAAAATTTTAATACTTGCAAACGAATTTAAAATTCCTGTTGTGCCTCGTGGAGGAGGGACAGGATTATCCGGAGGAGCATTGCCGGTATATGGAGGCATATGTATTTCAATGGAAAGGTTCAAAAAAATTATTGAAATTGACAAAGAAAATTTTCAGGCAATAGTTGAGCCTGGTGTAATAACACAGGTGCTTATGGAAGAATGTGAAAAGCAGAATTTATATTATCCTCCGGATCCGTCATCGAAAGGAAGCTCATTTCTCGGGGGAAACCTTGCTGAATGTTCGGGGGGACCGAGAGCGGTAAAATATGGAGTTACAAAAGATTATGTATTAGGAATTGAATTTGTTACACCTACCGGGGAAATAATTAATTCCGGCGCAAGAGTTTTAAAAAATGTTTCCGGATATAATCTGACACAGCTTCTTATCGGAAGTGAAGGGACGCTTGGAATAATTACAAAAATTATTTTAAAGCTTATACCTTTACCAAAATATAAAAAAGTAATGCTGGCAGCATATAACAATATAGAAGACTGCACAAAGACCGTTGCAAAAATATTTCAATCTGGTATTACTCCCTCTGCACTTGAATTTATGGAAAGATCTGCCATAAAGGCAGCTGAGCGTCAGCTCGGAAAGAAATTTCCGAATGGCGATGCTGAAGCTCAGCTCCTGATTGAAGTTGACGGTAATTATGAAGAAAGTCTTGACAAGGATATTGAAATAATTGCAGAGCTGGTGACACAAAACGGAGCGTTTGATGTGATTCTTGCGGAAGATGCAAATAAGATGAATGAAGTATGGGCAATGCGGAGATGTATTGGCGAGGCAGTCAAATCAATTTCCGAATATAAAGAAGAGGATACAGTCGTACCCCGTTCAAAAATTCCTGATCTTATAAAAGGCGTGAAAGAGATTTCTGCAAAGTACGGAATTACAACTATCTGCTATGGTCATGCAGGGGATGGCAATGTACACGTTAATATACTAAAAGATAAATTAGATGACAGGTCGTGGGAAGAAAATCTTGATACAGCAATAAGGCAGATATTTAAGCTCACAGTTTCACTCGGAGGTACAATCTCCGGAGAACATGGAATTGGTTATTCACAAAAAAATTATCTTCCTATTGCTTTAGGAATAAATGAATTAGAATTAATGAAAAATATAAAAAAGACAATTGATCCTAATAATATTATGAATCCGGGGAAGATCTTTTTGGATGAATATTAAGTTTTAAGTTAAGTATTAAGTTTTAATAATGAGTTAATAGAATAGAATTATATAATGCCTTTCATCAAAAATTTATCAAATTTTTTATTCAGTTTTATATAAACTTTACAATCTTATTTGATCGAAACAAGTATTGATTACAGAGTTTTGTATGCACACACCGATAAAATGGGTGTTGTAAATAATGTGAGGTATTTTGAATACTTTGAAGCCGGGAGAAATGATTTCTTAAGAAAGCTGGGATATCCTTACACAAAACTGGAAAAAGAAAACACCGGACTGCCTGTGATAGAAGCATACGCCAGATTTATTTCATCAGCCAGATATGATGATGTCATTTTGATTAATACATTCCTCCGTCAGGTTCCCACAGTAAGATTTAAGATAGAGTATGAAATAGTCTTTGAACAAAGAGTTATTGTGACCGGATTTACAATCCATGCATTTGTAAACATAACAAAAATGAAACCGACACGTCCTCCCCGGGCATTTACTGATCTGATACAAAGTAAATTTTAAAAATTTGGATTATTATAAAAATTTTGATTTCAAAGAAGCCGGTAAATTAATTGATCTGGCTTTGAAGGAAGACATTGGAAAAGGGGATATAACCACCGAACTTCTGATATCTACTCATTCAAATTCGAAAGCCGAAATACTGGTGAAGGAAATTGGAATAATAGCCGGACTTAAAATATTTGAACTGGTATTCAGAATAATTGATAAGAAAATCAGAATTAAATTTACAAAGGATGACGGGGATAATGTGAGGCCGGGAGAAATTGTGGGCCGGCTGAGCGGTAACACACGGAATTTATTGAAAGGGGAAAGATTAGCACTGAACATATTGCAAAGAATGAGCGGAATTGCCAGTGCTACAAATTATTTAGTAAATAAGTTAAATAATAAAAATGTTAAGATCATTGATACAAGAAAGACCACTCCGAATCTCAGAGTATTTGAGAAGCAAGCTGTATTGATAGGTGGAGGAGAAAATCACCGGTTTGGATTATATGATATGGTCTTAATAAAAGATAACCATATTGAAGCCAACGGAGGAATAAATAAAACCCTGGACAGAATAACCCGGCTGAAAAAAAATATAAAAGTAAAGATTGAGATCGAAGTAAAAGATCTCGAGGAGCTGAGTCTGATAATTTTAAAAGGCAGGAATATCATTGACAGGGTGATGCTGGATAACTTTGATATAAATAATGTAAAAAAAGCTGTTAAATTAAACAATGGATTGTTTGAATTAGAAATTTCAGGTGGTATAAATGAAAAAAATATTTCAAAATACCGGAAAATAAGGGGAATTGATTACATTTCTGCGGGATCAATTACACATTCTGTACACTCAATGGATATTTCCCTGAATTTTATTCCTTGAATATAAGAGTTGTTAGTTATAATTTGTGGAAAATTTTTTAATAAAACTAAACCCAAAATTATGAAAAGAAATCTTACCACACAAATCAGTTTTTTAGCAGCTTTATTTGTTTGTTTTTCTTTGATGTTTGCCTGCGGGGGAAAAAAAGATTCGGCGGGAGACAATAAAGAGGACACCAAGAAAGAACAGACCAAGACTGAAACTACAACTACGAATACTCTCAGCGGTAATCAATTATACTTTGTTGAAGAATACTCGAAGGACGGACAGGAAGTGGGAAAGAGCGATAAGTTTTTCATAAAGACAAAGGGTGGATATATTACTGCAATGTTAAAAACTGACAAGCCAATTGGTGTAGGTTCTGTTGATGTCAGATTGGAAAGGGAAACGTTAGATGGCAGCGATATTATGGATACTAAGCCATATGATGTCTCGCCTGATAAGAGTTATTTCTTTTTTGATAACATTACTTTTTATAAATCAGGAGATTATAAAGTGACTGTTTTCAAGAAAGACGGTTCCCCGATCGCAAGCGGCAAAGTTAGAATTGAATTCGAATAAAATAATTTAATAAATATCAAAGGAGAAAAAATGAAAAAAGCGAAATTATTATTCGCGTTATTGGCTATAATATTTTTATTTGCCTTTAAGGCAAATTCCTACGCTCAGCAATATCCTGTATTATATTTCTGCGAAAAATACGGTTCTGGCGGGGAAGTCGGAGTAAGTGACAGATTTACAACCGGATATCTTACTGTAATGGTGAAAGCAGATGGTCCATTAGGATTAAGAGACTGTTCAATTCAGATGGATAAATACGATCCTGCGAGCAGGTCATTTAAATATTATAAAAAGTTTAAATACACAGTAGAGCCCGATATGAAGTATGTCTATTTTGCAAAGAATGACGAAAGCGATATGAGCTTTGAAGAAACGGGTATTTACAGAGTATTTTTACTTGATCACAATGACCGGACAGTAGCAAGCGGACTGGTAGAGATCATTCCGTAAGTTAAATAAAATATTATATGAAAAGATCTTTTGCAATAATTTTAACATTTTTATTTATAAGTCTGAGAAACTTTGGTTATTCGCAGTCGCTTCAATTTTGCGAAGATGTCGGGTCAAACGGAGTGGCGATAAAGCCCAGTTCTGTATTCAGTATCGAAAGCAAAGGCGGGTATTTGAAGTGCCTGACCAGCTTGCCATACAGAGTCGGAACATCAAATGTTAATTACGAAGTTTATAGAATTGATTCTGAAGGAAATGAAAAATATGATAATACAATCCAGCAGGCAGTTGACCCAAGCTGGACCTGGTTCTATAAAGAGATTACATTTTATGACGAAGGAAGATATAATATTTATGTTTATGACAGCGATAAAAACTTCCTTGCTTCCCAGCAGATAAGAATTCAATACTATTGAGATAAATAAAATATAGCTGCCAAAGGTTATTCCGGTGTTCGGAATAACCTTTTTTATTTAAATGAAATGATCGATAAGATAAAAAATCTTTCAAAGGATACCTTAATATACGGAACCAATACTATCATCGGAAGATTTTTAAATTTTTTCCTTATACCTTTTTACACCAATATATTTCTTCCAGC
>JBDTWU010000024.1:0-2244 GCA_040006535.1 bacterium
TTCATGTTCATATCAATGTTCGTATTGGTTTCTTTATTTACAACACACCCCTTTGAAAGGCTGTAAAGTATTACTCCTTTTCCACCTGTCTTGGAATTTTCGATCATATAAGTCATCTTTTTATCTTTGACCTCTTTCTCTATAAAGTCAACAGCCAGATCAGCATCAATAGACAGCAACACCTGATTATTATCTTCTTTAATCTCTTTCAGCCTGTAATTCAGAATATTTTTCACGGGAAAAATTAGTATCTGAGTTTCATATGATCGCGTCCATGTAGAATCCTTATAAATTTCTTTTTCAGGGAACATCTGAAACTGCTGCTGAATCACCGCCTTGATGGCATCATTCCCGAATGAAGCTCTAAGAGTTTCTTTTTGCTCGTTTGAAAGAGTATCACCGCCAAGTGCTTTATACATGTTAGCATAAACTTTTTCCAGACCGTATATATCAGATATTTCTCCCTGAGCAGAAACTCTGCCAAAGAATTCCTCGCCCATTATTGAATTGTATTGTATAAAGTCGGGCTTGGAAAAAACTGAATCCTTAATATTTGAATTATATACCATGTTCATTGATGAATCCTTTGAAGAAATGGTTGATATAATATTAATGCTGTCAAACTTAATTTTGTAAGTGATTATTCCGGCAGCAGAAACATCATTCACTTCTTCGCTGTAAAAATAATTTATATCCTGAATGGAACTGATCTCCTTGTCTCCAGTCAGCGGGCTATTCTCTTTGGAAGTGGTTTTTGCATTCATTTTGTATTTAAATATCTCCCCCTTTTTAGGTCTTAACAGCAACCTGACTTTTGTTCCGCTGCCGTCTTTGATCAGCAGGTCTGAATTTAAATCACCTGATTTTTTATCTCCATCGTCTTTCTTGTTTAAAGATTCATCCTTATTGCCGCAAGCATTGAACAACAATCCGCTCAATAACAAAATAAATAAAAATATTCCTGAATACTTTCTTAACATTAAATTTTTCCCTTCTGTTTTTGACTTAACTGATAATATTCAGTCAATATACCACTTATCAAAAAGAGATTCAAAGCAATTGATCAAGACTCCACCCTAAATACACTAAATGCACTCTAACTCTCTTCACACTCTACAGTTACGGTCTTTTCACAGAAACAAATCCTGATGAGTTATTATAGGTGATCAGCAGATCCGTTAGGTTTACGGCATTGTCTCCATTCATATCCGATACCACGTAACCGGATACAAAATTTGTCCCGTCATTGTAAACTTTAATTATATCTGCAAGATTGACAAAGCCATCCTGATTAGCATCACCGCTGAAGATCGCATATCTGACGGGTGAATCATCTACTGCTATCATATTATTTCCATAAGCCTGTGTATTTGCAGTTGAGAAATCATAACTGAAAAAACCTGTCGTGAAGGCATGTCTTCCGGCGCTCCATGTCTCGATGGAATTTCTGTGTTTTAATACGATATAATAAAATACTCCTTTGACTGCATTTGAAAAAATAAATGTTCCCGCTCCTGATAAATTTAAAACTTGTTTTGCTGAATCAACTATAGCAAAAGGCGGAGATCCATTATGAAGATAAACGGTTATTGTATCCGGGACCATGAAGTTTGTTGCGGGATCATAAAACCCCTGTATAAATGCTGTTATGTTTAATATATAAGCACTGCTCCCGCAAATTGTACCACCGCCTGAATAAGCGCCGTTTATATTTATCTGATCAGCGCATACATCAGCCCCCGTTTGTATTTCAAGAACTGTACCCGTTTGATAATCGAGCACGCTTTGAGCAAATGAAACAGATATGAATAAAAATAATAAAATTAAAAGGTATATTATCCTTTTCATTTTACATCTCCATTATTCGAAATTTTTTTGTCCTCAGTTGATTTCATAAGAGAAGTATGTCTTACCGAAGTTAGCTTGCTTACCATTTTTTCCAGCTTCACTATCTTTTCATTCATTGACTTGAGCGATTCCACTTCTGAAGAGAGGTTCTCGTTATATTGTTTCAACTTATCGTTCTCACTTTTAAGCTCCTGTATAGCTTTAACCATCACAGGCAAAAGATTGCCGTAAGTAGCTTCAAGCTTTTCAGGATTATCTTTCAACACAAGATTCAGCCATTCAGCATTTTCTGTGGTCTGAACTTCATCAAGCTCCTGGGCAATAAATCCTGCAGTCGGTAATTCTTTCATTTTGCTTCCGTCTGAAATATTATTTTCATACCATTCTCTTTTATCC
>JBDTWU010000025.1:0-7348 GCA_040006535.1 bacterium
TCTGCTGCATCAGCAGCATCGATGAGGCAAAATTGGCAATTAAATACGGAGCATCTGCACTTGGACTTGTCTCTCAAATGCCAAGCGGACCGGGTGTAATTTCTGATGAAAAAATAATTGAGATCATGAAAGTTATTCCGGATAATACAGACTCCTTTCTTCTCACGAGCGAAACATCTTCTGAAGAAATTATTAAACAACATAATAAATTTAAAACGAAAACTTTACAATTGGTTGATAAAGTTGACACTGTAGTTTATCAGGAACTCAGCAGACAATTGCCGGGTACGGTATTAGTTCAGGTTGTGCATGTAACTAATGATCTCTCGGTTGAATATGCAACAGAAGTCTCACAATATGTGGATGCAATTCTTCTTGATTCAGGAAATCCGGATCTTAAAGTAAAGGAGCTTGGCGGAACGGGCAGGGTTCATAACTGGCAGCTCAGCAAAAAAATCCGGGAAACTGTAAACATTCCTGTTATTCTTGCAGGAGGTTTGAATTCTGAGAATGTCCGTGAAGCAATAAAAACTGTAGAGCCCTATGCAGTTGATCTTTGCAGCGGTGTGAGGACCAATGGTCAGCTCGATGAAGTTAAGCTTAAGCAATTCTTCAATTCCGTAAGGAACTTCTGTTAAAATGAGGATCCGGTGAAAAAAGTAACAGCATTAAAATAAATAAATTTTTTAAATTTTCAATTTAAATATTTTGAAATTGCACACAATTAATGTTAAAGCAAAATCGAGAAATAATTTCTATGAATTAATTTGCTTGAAAATTCAAAGCTGTGATCTATTTACTATAGGGACAAATGTAGTTATTTTAAAAGAATCATCTTTTTAGTTTCTATAAAGTTTGGAGTTATTAATTTATAAAAATATATTCCGCTGGGATATGCTGATGCATTCCATTGTACTTCATAGCTTCCCGCACTTTGCCGCTGATTAATTAATGTTGCAATTTCATTTCCTAAAGAATTATAAATTTTTATTGACACGTCATTACTTTCTGTGAGGCTGTAACCTATAGTAGTTTGTGGATTAAATGGATTTGGAAAATTCTGTTGCAGCTCGAACCGGTCAGGTCTGTAATTGGAAATAGTGTTAATATTAACCGGCGTTGAAACTATTGCGGTATAACATTCCATATTAAAACCTCCCGCCCGCTCATCAGTCCATGCCGGTACGATCTTATTTCTGTAGTAATCTATTCCTATATAATCTCCGAATCTTATTGCTGTGTTAGGCTGATTTGTCGGAGTCGGCTGTGTGCTAAGCTTATGATTTGTAAATGTTAATCCGCCGTCGCTGGAATGAGCAAGATAAGCTTCGACAATTGTATTGCTTGTTGTATTTCGTGAGTCATAATAAATAATAGAAATATTCCCCGAATCATTCACACCTATCCATGGCCAGCACTGAAGCTTGCCGTTCCCGACTGCATCATCATTTACACGTAACGGGACTGACCAGTTATTCCCGCGATTAGTAGAACGGCTGATAAAAATATCCGCATCACCATTCCTTGCATCGCACCATGTAATATAAACATTTCCGTTCCTCGAGCCACCTGAAATATCAGCTTCAATTGAAGGAAAAGTTGCGCCGCTGGAAGTTATAGGAATTGTTGGTGTTGCACCCTGAGATATGATCTGATCTGTATTGAAAGACACACCTCCGTTTGTTGACTTGTCAAAATAAATAAAATCCTGAGTTGCGGTACCTCCTACCCAGGTCACATAAACATCTCCATTGAGACCGACAGCAGGATCCGAACCCTGACCTCCGTTTCCGGGATCATTAATATCTACAGCTGAAGTCCAGTTGATGCCGGCGTTTGTAGATTTAGTAAGCTTGATCCCGGTGTTACCGCTAAATCTTGTCCAGCTGATATATAAAGTATTATAGTATGGGCTTCCGGGAGTAAAATCAGTTGCTATATATTCTTTATCTTCGGAACCATCGTTAGCAATAATATTCGCAATTGGAAAAGTAACTCCCCCGTCAGAAGATTTATAGACCGCCAGCGCTCCGGTAGAACCCAGGGAAATTACACCGATATAAAAATTTCCTGCAGTATCAACTCCGACAACAGGATCACTGTTTCTGAAAAATCCGGTAAGCAATGTAGAATCCAGAAGCTTGCTTATCGACCATGTCGCTCCGCCATCCGATGAATAGCTGTAGCCAACTCTTCTGTTTGCCGGATTTACTCCCTGCCTGAAATCTCTCCACGCAGCCACTACTCTGTCAGGATTTTTCCGGCTAATCTTTACGGAAGTTTCATTCTGAGGAGAGCTGTCCCGTGAAATATTATAATTGATAAATACTGATGAAGAATATACAGGTACATAATCCATAAAGGAATACCGGATCATTCCTTTATCTTCAGCTTCTTCTTCATGCGGCTTTAAAAATCTTGTTTGCGGAAACTTATTATTTTGCAGATCAAACGATTGAAATGCAACAGCGGTAATAATTGCCAGCAAACCAAAAATAAATTTTTTCATTATTTTAATATTTAAATATTATTTAAATTATTCTTTCCGGAAATTTTTTTTAAACCTAAAGCTATTAATCCGACAACTATTCCGTAAGCAATTCCGAAAAACGGACCTGTAAATAATAATATGTATTGCGGCTCGAGCGAAGTAGAAAGATTTTTAAATCCATCAAGTGAGGACGGATTATTCAGCAAGTATGTGTCAAAGAATACCGCCTGAATGATCGAACCGATTATTCCCGTCAATAGCCCTACTATAACGCCATGCATGAATGTCCTGTTACAGGTTTTTGCAATAACAAAGCCCGAGGCAATTGCCAGAACCAGCCAGTAAACAATTGTATATCTTGATTGAAGTAAGCCGAACAGTGAAGCGACTGCAACTGCAGCACCAATGAAAACAAGCAGTAAAATAATTTTCCAATTCATAGTGAAAGTTTAGTTAATGATAATAATATGTTTAAAATATGATTCTACAGAATATTTTAATTTTGTGCCTAAGGATTTATATATGTAAAATTAATAAAAATGAAATTATGATTTAAGCTTAAAGTATGGCAGAATATTATTTTGTATTAAGGGAATCCAGCTTTCTTCCCGCAGCCGCATCTTCAGGATTAATTTTAAGGATCTTATTTAAATACTCTTTTGCTTTTTCCGTATTACCATTTTTAATGTAAAATGCTGAGAGACCGCTCATTGCATTTAAATTGCCATTATCTTTCTTCAGTGCTTCCAGAAAATATTTTTCCTCCAGCTCAGGCATGTTCATTTCCTCATAGCACATTGCTATATTATTCAGGAAACCGGAAATAGCGGACAAGTCCGAATTCAAAGCTATTAATTTTTGCAAATCAGTTATTGCTTCCATATATTTTTTTTCCGTGAATAATTTATAAGAACTTTTTTGAAGCGCGGATATCTGATAATTTTTTGTCTGGTCATCTGTAAATCCTTCAGGAGAAATATTCCCGTCTTTGCTGCCCCGCGCTTTTAAATTATCTAAAATAGCCTGTGATTCCTTATAGTTGGGTGTAACAGTCTGGAGCTTTTCCAGCATGATGATAGCGCTGTCGTTTTTTCCCTGCATATTATACAATGTAGCTAACTGAAAATAGCCATCTGGTGCAAGCGAGTCGACTGATATACCTTTTTTAAATTTCATTTCAGCAGAGTCAAGCTTCCCTCTGATCAAATAGATCAGTCCCAGATTATGATGAGCGAGTACATTATTGTCCCTCAGCTCAATTGCTCTTTTATATAAGTTCATTGCCTCATCATATTTTTTATTATTCGCATATATATTTCCTTCATTGACAAGGGTGACTGTGCCTTCAACACCTTTCGCAGACATGTACAATGTGTTATTATCTTTCCATTCATTATTCCTTACATAGGTGAGGTAAGCCAGTGAGCATACAATTAATCCCATCCCGAAAGCCAAAAAAGTTAAATCCCTTTTGGAACTTCCAATCATTGAAAGATGACAGATCAGCAGAGCCAATGAAAAAGATGTGAAGTAAAGAAATCTTTCTGCCATGAGATTCATTGTGGGAATAATGTTCATCACGGGAAGTAATGAGACCAAAAAAAAAAGTATGCAGAAAGAAATAATACTATCTCTTTTGTAATAATAGAAGGAAAATGCTATCAGGACAAATATAAAAAGAATTGATAACAAGACTTCAGCATCTAGGATAGACTTGGCATCCTGTATTACTCCGTTATAATGATAAAGAAGTGAAAACGGAGCAATCAGTAATCTGAAATATACCGGGATAGTCTTAAGCATAGTTGCTAGGACAACAACAAAATGCTTTCCGATAAAATAAAGATAGCTTTCTCTTTCCGGAATATCCTTCAGTAAAAAATATCTTACAAGCAGGTATAATACAGTTACTGCAGCAAATAAAATATAATTTAATAAATTGTCTTTGAAATATTTATATTTTTTTTTCCTGTAAACAAAATCATAGAGAAAAATTATTACCGGCATTGTAACTATCATCTCTTTGGTAAGGAGCCCTGCTGCATAAAATAACAAGGAAACAAATAAGTATAAATAATTTTTTGAGGTTATCCTGTGAAGTGAATTATGTTCCCTGTGATATTCCATTTCCCTGGTAAATTCCAGGTAATATAAAAAGGAGCCGAAGAAAAACATTGTTACAAGTGAATCAGTCCTTCCGCTGACCCAGCTTACAGCTTCTGTATGAATGGGGTGTACGGCAAAGATCAAAGTTGCCAATAGTGAAAACAAATTTCTGTATTTATATCTCCAGAAGAGGACGGCAAATATTTTAAATAGCAGCAGGCAGCAGATTATGTGAATGATGACATTTGTAAGGTGAAAGCCATAAGGATTCAATCCCCATATTGCATAATCTATTGCATAAGTCGAAGAAACAACCGGCCTGTAATATCTTCCTATAACTTTGTGAAATCCTTCGGCAGCAGTGAAATATCGGGGAATATCTGATAAGCTCTGTATTGATTGATTATTTACTATTACACTCTCATCATCGAATACAAATTCATTTGAAAGTGTATTATGAAAAGTTAAATACGTGACTGCAATTATTATCAGATAGCAATAGACATGTTTTAATTTGCTCAACTTAAAATTTCTGCTGATTAAGTTGGAAAAATAAATATAATATACTTATAAAGCAGTATAAGATTGCGGAGGCGGATTATAGCGGAATGAATCATTTACGAAAATAAATTTTACAATCTTTTTTTTATCCAGCTGATCTGACCCCTGTGATTAATTTCATCTTCGTACACATGGAACCAGACAAAGTAGCTGTTCGAGGGTGCGCCTCCCCAAAAAGCAAATTCTTTATGCAGCCATTCGTCATTCTTCTCTTTAAACAACTCCAGAGTACGTTTTCTTAAGTCAGTCAATATTTTTATATAATATTCCAGATCATTTCCTTTTATTTCACTGCGTGCAATTTCACCCAATTCAATCCCTGCTTTCCATTTATTACGTTCCTCATTGGAAAGCTCCCTTTCTTCAAATGTAAATGCCTGGTAATAATATTCTACAGCTGCCAGATGCATTAGCAAAGCGCCGATTGAGTTACTGTCTTTATCAATGAGATAATCAAGATCTTTTATACTAAGCCCTTTTATAATACCCAGTGTTATACGCCGTGCATAATTCATCATGCAAATCAGGCGGCTTATATGAGGAGTATATCCAGGTATCTCTGTTATCAAAAAGCTTTTGTCCGGAGTATTCATATTTACAAGTTTTGATTATGAAAAATTTAATCTGGGTTTTGCTGATTGAGGATCCCGTCTCAATATAATTTTAATAATGATAATTTATCAGAGAAAATAAAAAACTTACGTACACAATTTTCAATAATGTGTATATAGCATTTTCATTTTACATTATTATTCCTGCAAAAAATTATCTCTTTATCATTAAGTTCAATGATGATCCTTCTAAAGAAAGAACGATAATCAAAGTTCATTATGAATTTTACAATAATCGTTTTGGACAGAGTTGATTTTTTCTTGGTTCTTCTTTTGATCGTATATTGATATTACCCCTCTTTCTTACTAAGTTACAGTATACCACCATAAGTCCCTATCAAATAAATTTTGCTCACATATTAAATAATAATAATTTTATATAAATCAATTAACCAAGATATTTTTTAAATTAAACTCTTTTATAAATTAAAGATGAAATTAAAAATTTTTACTTTTACTGTACTTGCAATTGCAACAATGTTTTTAAATTTAAATGCACAATGGACAAATAACACTGCGGTAAATACGGCAATATGTGACACTACCGGTGATCAGGCCACACCAAAGATCGCATCGACTTCAGACGGTGGATGCTACATAATGTGGTTTGATAACCGTATTGCAAATTATCCGGTATATCTTCAGAGGTTGGATGCTGCCGGAAACAAAATGTTTGATAAGCAGGGTTTGCTGATAAGCAATAATGCGCAGAATTCTTTTTTACAGGATTTTAATATTGATGTTGATGCTTCCGATAATGCTGTAATAGTCTTTACTGATAAAAGAAACGGAACGCAGTTAAATCCATTTGCATATCTTATCAGTCCCTCCGGAGCTTTTCTTTGGGGACCTAACGGAGTTTCATTGACCGATTCAATAAACATATCGCAGAATATTCCGGTAGTAACCGCTACATCCGACGGCAATTATGTATTCGCGTGGTCATACTCATCAGCGCCAAACCGTCTCGCTTTGCAGAAGCTTAACTTAGCGGGTATTCCTCAATGGAATCTGGGTGCTCCAATAAAGCTTAGAGGTACAGGTGCAGAAAATTTTAATTACATGAGATTGATCCGGTCCGACCTTGGCAGTGTGATCATGAGCTGGGATGCATATACCGGAAATGTTACGACGACAATTACTATCAAGATATTTATACAAAAATTCTCGTCTGCCGGAAATACATTATGGACTTCCCCGCAGGATACAGTTCAGAATTTAGGAAGAGTCGCCGGTATTTCTTTTTTACCTTATCTTGTCAGTGATGATCAAAACGGAGCTGTAATATGCTGGGTGGATGATCGCGATGCTAACGCAAGACAAAGTGTCTGGGCTCAGCGATTTAACTCTGCCGGGGCAGCACAATTTCCTAAAAACGGATCAGAAGGATCAACACTTTCAACTAATAATCACTTTCTTCCTTCAGTAACATATTTATCATCAACCGGGGAAACCGCTATGTTCTGGACGGAAACTAATGGCGGCCAGACAGTCGTCGGAGGATTGTATGGACAAAAATTCAACTCTGCCGGAGTGAGTCAGTGGGGCAGCAACGGGGTAGAATTTAAATCACTCGATA
>JBDTWU010000026.1:0-9372 GCA_040006535.1 bacterium
TTACAGGCAAAAGAAATATTTAAATATCGAATCAAACTGTCAATAAAAATTAAGGCAATCTTAATGAACTCGTTAAGAATTTAGTTAGAAAGCGGTAAGAAAAATTTTAGAATTTAAAAGTGAAAGATCATCTCGTTCAAAAAGAAAGAACGTTTATCAAAGTTCATTTTGAATTTTACAATAATCGTTTTGGACGGATGTGAGAATTTTTATACTGATACAAAAAATGTTCATTGATTTTGAAATTCAAAACATATAATCTATAAGGAATCAAATAGAATCTCTAACTAAAATCTTATAAAAATGAAGAAATTAATTACAATTTTTTCCATCTTGGTTTTATTAGCATGTTTCAGTGCTAATACCTCATATTCCCAATCCAATAATGCATTACTTGAATACTGTACAGGCACATGGTGTCAGTGGTGTCCGTGCGGTGACGAAATTATAGATGGAATTTTAGTTAACTATCCTAACACTGTTGTATTAGCATATCACGGCGCGGGCACTGATCCCTGGCTGTCTTATTCCCTTGGAATGATTCAGGCTTTCGGATTCAATGCATATCCGACCGGCGCTATCGGAAGAAAGTCAGGAATAGTTGACAGGTCAGCATGGAACAATGAAGTGGTTCTTCAAACTCTGCTGATTCAGCCAGGTGTTTCAATAAATGTTACTTCTAAGAATTATGATGCAGTTACGAGAACTTTATCAGCGACTGTTGTTGTAACATCTCTTGCAGATCTGTCAGCTGATTATAATATCAATTATGTTCTTACTGAAAACAACATTATCTATTTCCAGCAAGGCAATTCATCCTGTACAGGCAGCTCTAATTATGTGCACGATCACGTTGTAAAGAACATGCTTAACGGAGATCTTGGTGAACTGATCCATTCCGGAACATGGAGTCCCGGCCAGCAAGTTACAAGAAATATTAATTTCGTCCTGCCGGTTGCTCCTCAGGTTGGTAACCCAGCAAATTGTGATTTGAATATATTTGTGTACAAGCAGGGATCAAGTATTTCATTGAATAGTAATGTACAACAGGCAATGAAAACCTCTGTAACAGGTCCTACAGGAATCTCCAACAATAATGTAATTCCTTCGGATTACAATTTATCACAGAATTATCCTAATCCATTTAACCCGAATACAAATTTTACTTTTTCCATTCCGAAGAGTCAGAATGTCAGCTTAAAATTTTATGATATACTTGGAAATGAAATTGCAACGTATGCTGACGGATTTTTAAATGCCGGAAGCTACAGTGTTGAATTTGACGGTACTAATTTTGCCAGCGGAATTTATTTTTACAAATTAACTGCAGGCGGTTTCACTGAAACAAAAAGAATGAACTTAATTAAGTAATCATTTATAAACCTCATTACTTGCGAGAGCGGGTCGTTACTGGCTCGCTTTTTTTATTAAACTTAATTAATAAAAGAATGAAAAAAATAAGTACAATAATTTTTTTAATTTTCGCTGTTTCAGAATTAAGTGCCCAGATCGATTTTAATAACTGGATCACCGTCGGTGGAAATAATAATCGCACTGGCTATATGGAAAGCTTCTATGATGTCGTTCCGGGTTTTAGCAGAACCTTCAATGCTCCTTCGTCAATATGGGGCATGCCGATTTTTACTTTCAATGATAAGTTTGTAACAACACGTTATACTTCTCTGAGCCCGCTCAGAGCACTTATATCAGCTTTTACATTTAACAGCAATAATCCCATCTGGACTTACGGAGAGAACTCGGGAGTAAATATTATTATGGGATTTAATAATAACAAAGTTTATGTAAGAGATTTCCAGCAGAATGGAAGCGACACTATTTTTGTTCTGAATGCAAGTGACGGTACATTGATCTGGAAATCACGGTTTACTGTGGAAAGAGGAATAATATGGACAGCAGTATTTACACCTAATGGTGATTTGATAGTTCCCGGATCAGGGATCCGGAGAATAATGAGGATCAATCATTTGAACGGAGATACAGTTTGGACAAATAGCAGAATCATTCCCAATACAGGCGCAGAAGGAATGTGCATTAACAATAACACTTTATATACATGGCAGGGCGGCATCAATACAGCGAAAACTATTTTAGCAATTGATCTGAGTAATGGTATTACAAAATATTCTTCTCTGAGTCTGCCCGGAGATGGTGATCAGGAAATTCCGTTTACTGTGTCCGCATCCGGTGTTGTTTACTGCATAAGGGACGGCGGACTGATGTATGCACTGAAAGATAACGGAACAGGATTCAGCCAGCTGTGGTCAAGGTTTGTCCCTCAGCCGGTCGGAACTTACACACAAATTGCAGTAAGCAAAGACAGCAGTATTTATATTCCCTTCGGGAAAAAAATTTACAGATTGAATCATCAGACGGGAGAAGCCCGGGATTCTTCAATTGATATTGTAGCCACGGGCACAATAAATCCAAGATTTGGTATCGGAAAATTCGGAAGTGTATATATTGGAAATGGTGCCGCAGAGCCATCTGAAGGAAAATTTTTTATATTTGATCAGACTCTCCAAAATATTATTTATCAAACTCCATTTCCATATAATTATTATTGCGGACCTGCATTAGGAGGACCTTTATTGAATCCTCATCTGCTGATGACAGGAAACGGGACTGAAATAAAATCGTTATACATTTTTATTGATAAAATAAAATTAAGCTCAAATTCTTTTCCTGACAGATTTGAATTGAAACAAAATTATCCCAACCCGTTTAATCCTCTGACAAAATTCAGCTTTTCAATTCCGGGAAGCGGATATACAAGCTTGAAAATTTATAATATGCAGGGAAATGAAATAGCAACTTATGCTGACGGATTTTTGAATGCCGGAACTTATGAAGTAGAATTTGACGGCTCTGATCTTTCAAGCGGAATTTATTTTTATAAATTAACTTCAGGTAATTATAGTGAAACCAAAAAAATGAATTTGATAAAATAATTTTAAGAAGTCAAACGTCAAACGTCAACGAATTTTCAGTTTTATAATTTAACTGAATTTAATCTTGATTCTTTTATAAATAATATTTAAAATGATTCAAAGATTTTTTACTAATTAACCTATGAGGAAAAAAAAATGAAAAGAAAAAATTTACAAATTATTTCTATCTTAACCTTTATTTTGTTTGTGTTTACAGTGCAAAATTCTTATTCGCAATGGACCATTGCCGGAACTGTAAGTACCGGCGGCGCAGCTACACCGAGTATTTCGGTAGTAAATCAGAATACAGCATGGATAGCTACCGGTTCAGCTACACCTCTCGTATACAGAACTACAAATGGCGGCACAAACTGGACACCCATTCCAACTACAGGGATACTACTGGATCTTTTTTGTGTATGGGGAGTGGATTCTAGTACAGCCTATGTTGGTGACGGTGGCGCATCAGGCGGTGCTGGAGGAAATGCAAAATTTTACAAAACTACAAACTCCGGTGTCACCTGGACAGTAGTGGGTTCAACAGGAGGAACAGCAGGATTTTTCAATGGCATAGTCTTCTCCAAAACAATGCCTTCATTCGGAATTGCACAAAGTGATCCCCCTACAGGCGTTGGTATGCCATATTATATTTCTGTAACTACAAACGGAGGAGTAAACTGGAATCCATTAACCCCTGCACCTCCCGGAATTCCTACACAAGCGTCAGCTCAGAATTCAGTTGTTTGCATTGACAATTTATTTTATGGTTTTGGTTTAGGAAATAATGCCCCGGCAAGATGTTATCTTACAAGTAACGGAGGAACAAGCTGGTACATTGGAACACTTACCGGCGTTGCCGGAGGATTTGTTTCCGGT
The DNA here is from genome assembly GCA_040006535.1 of bacterium. Classification (GTDB taxonomy): domain Bacteria; phylum Bacteroidota; class Ignavibacteria; order Tepidaquicellales; family Tepidaquicellaceae; genus JAGPCH01. The sequence continues at coordinate 3,825 of JBDTWU010000026.1, forward strand.
TTGGCTTTCAAAGATAATAAACTGGTTGGTCTTGGAGCAGCGAGTGCTTCATTGCCAAACATTGCAAGGACAACAGATGGCGGTGTTACATGGAGCAGTATAAATGTAGGAACCGGAGTTACCGGATACTGTACAATTAAATGGATTGAAGGAACAAACACTGCTTATCTCTCAGGAAATGTAGGAGCATCGGGAGTAGTTAAGAAAAGTACCGATGGCGGCCTGACATGGGCAACAATGACTACTTCAGGATTGACAGGAATTACACATATGGAATTTAAAAGAGTTGGAACAACTGTTTATGGCTATGCAGCAACTGCAAACGGAGCAGTCTTAAAATTAACTGATATAGTTACAGGTATTGAACCTTCTAACTCCGTTATTCCTTCTGATTATAAGCTTGAACAAAATTATCCGAATCCATTTAATCCTTCAACATCCATAAATTTTTCAATACCTTTTTCATCGAAAGTAACCTTGAAAGTTTTTGATGCACTTGGAAAAGAAGTTGCAACTCTTGTGGATGAATTTAAGTCTGCAGGAAATTACTCTGCAAAATATACTGCAGCTTCAAATCTGACTTCAGGAATTTATTTTTATACGCTGACCTCAGGCAATTTTACCGAAACTAAAAAGTTGATGTTAGTAAAATAAATAAGAATTATCAAATTTCATAAGCCCTGTCTGTAAACTCTCAGACGGGCTTTTTTATTTGTACTTAATAAAAAATTTATTTCTTATATTATAATTATAAATTTAACTTACAAATTAAAAATCTAGAAAAATGAAAAAACTATTCTTGTTACTTTTATTCATCCTGTATTCAAATGTAAATGCTCAGTGGACATTTGTTAGTCAGGTTCCGGCAAATCCCAATATCAACACCATTTCCGTAGTAAATCAAAATGTGATCTGGGTTGCGTGTGATAATAAGATACTGCAGAAGTCAACTAATGGCGGTGTAAACTGGATGTTAAGAAATAACGGTCTTCCCACAGGAAATCTTTACGGAATCTCAGCACTGGATACTTCAAATTGCTGGGTAGGTACAGTCAGTGGAAGCATATATCACACTTCAGACGGAGGGTTCAACTGGGCATTACAGTTTTCTCTAACCGGCAGTTTTACCAATGGAATAAAAATGTTCAATGCTAATTATGGAGTTTATCAGGGGGATCCACCTGCTAACGGTCAGCCATATCAATTCCGATATACTACAAATGGCGGCAACAACTGGATACTTTCTCCAAACGCTCCAATTGCCTCTAATGAGTTCGGGGTGGTCAATGCCTGGGACTGGACAGATACCAGTCATTTCTGGATAGGCTCTGCAAACACTCTTGCAAATGCTGTCAACTCGAAAGTTTACAGAACATCAATCGGTTTCGGAGGTGGAGGATGGACCTCAGCAGTCTTACCGGGAACCGGCGGAACTGCCGGACTCTATTACCAGGCAATTGCATTCAGCGATGTAAACAACGGTCTTGCAGGTTCAAACGGCGGCGATATTAAAAAATCTACGGATGGCGGTGCCACATGGCAGACAACGTCTAACCCGCCGGGTATACTTACATTTGCAGCTATCACAATGAATTCAATAAAGGACGGTTCAGGTACTATCAGAATGAGCCTTAATGACGGGGTTACAAATAAATGTTTCAGAACAACTAATCTCGGAGCAGTCTGGACTGAGGAAATATTGCCTGCATTAGGCCAAACCAACGGAATTCAGCACATGCAGTTCCTGAGCCCTGCATTAGGCTTTGCGGGTTGCAATTTAGGAGTATTCCTTAGATATGGTAATCCCACAGGAATAAATATAAATAATAATGAAATTCCAACAGGGTACAGACTTGAACAGAATTATCCAAATCCTTTTAATCCGTCTACCAGAATTAATTATTCAATTCCGATTTCATCAAATGTAACAATAATAATTTATGATGCTCTCGGTCAGGAAGTGAAGACTCTTATAAATGAGTTTAAATCCCCCGGAAATTATTCTGCGGTTTTTACTGCAGCATCAGGTTTAACATCAGGAATTTATTTTTACACTTTAACATCAGACAATTTTAACGAAACTAAAAAGCTGATGTTAGTTAAATAATTTTTGATTTATTTTTATATAAAGCCTGTTGGATTTCAAGATCTCTGACAGGCTTTTTTATTTTCAGCTGACAATATATTTTAGAATATTTATAAACCATAGATCTTAAATCTATGTAACACTTTCAAACTAAAATTCTTCACACCATTGTTTCGCAGGCAGGTTTTTTTAAAACTTTAATGCGTTTGCTGTTTTTCAATCGTAATTAAATTAAAAACAATTTGTAAAAAATATTTTGGACCACTAAAAAACAGTGGCAGGTTTAAAAAATTAAATCTTGACATTTAAAATTAATAGGTTTAGTTTTCACAAGTTTAAAAATGCTATGTCACTCTTGATTAAGCTATTACTATATAATAAATTTTTCAGAAAAACTTCATGGTGTTTGCAGAATTTTCTTACTATGGAATTTTACAGAAAGATCTGCAACAAGTGTTACTGGAGCAATATTTATAATTCGAAACACAGTATTTCCAAACAGTCGCTGATATTATTTGTATCTTTTGTTTCGGTGCTTTTCTTCTCTTTTTTTTATCTGCCCACAGATCCTGCCAACACTAATAAATATGCATCTTCCATATCGCTGAGAAATTTTGTATACACCTTCACCACCGGTTTACAAAAAATTCTGAACAGCATGTTCAATAAAATTTTATTTTATTCATCCTCATTTATAGATTCGCTCCAGGCAAAATTGACTTCAAGAGATATTTTGGAGCTAAAGTCCTCTTTGCTTATTTAGTATATTTATTATTCCGCACAGTTTTTATTACTCTATATACCGATAAAGATTTTACTATGCCAGTTGATTTGAACCATGCCTACAGATTTTGTAAAGAGATTGCTGTCAGTCATTATGAAAATTTCCCGGTTGGTTCTTTATTAATTCCGTCATCTAAAAGAAAATATATTTACAGTCTTTATGCATTTGCCAGACATGCTGATGATATTGCGGATTCGGATAAATATACTGAAGATGAAAAGATATATTTATTAAATAATCTTGAAACAGAGCTTGATAAGATCCAAAGCAATGATCTTAAAAGTTTATTGCATGGCAACCAAAATATTTTTTATGCTCTTTCACATACGATCAGCACACTTGAAATTCCCATACAGGAATTCAGAAATTTGCTTACTGCCTTCAGGCAGGATTCAGTCAAACAAAAATATGAAAACTTTGACGAGCTGATAGATTATTCATCATTATCGGCAAACCCTATCGGACATTTAGTCCTTTATGTTTTCGGATATGATCAGGAGAGAAATAAAATAATATTTAATTATTCGGATAAGATATGCACTGCATTACAGCTTACAAATTTCTGGCAGGATGTTTCAGTGGATCTGAAAATAAACAGGGTTTATATTCCGGAAAAGATAATGAAAGTATTTGGGTACTCCGGAAATATGCTTAATGAAAAGATACAGAATGATAACTTTCGCAAAGTTATTAAACATTTAGTTGAGAAAACAAGATTCATTTTTGAGGAAGGGAAAGAAATTACTGATCATTTAAATGGAAGACTCAGACTTGAATTAAAAGCAACGATCGCAGGCGGAATGGAAATATTAAACAAGATAGAAAAGATTAACTTTAATGTTTTAAATGTAAGAGTCAGCATTAATACTATCGATAAATTAAAACTATTCGGGAATATAATTTGGAGATGAGCAGGGTAACTGACGAATATCCGGAGATGTCTGAAGATAAAGACATTACGAAGCATAGTAAATCGAATTTTCTTTATTCATTTTCTCTTCTTTCAAGAGAAAAGAATGATGCCATAAATACTGTGTATGCATTTTGCCGCAGAACGGATGACATTGTCGACGGTGAAAACGAAAATGCTGAAAAAAAATTTTCCCTCATCCTGGAATGGAAAAATGAGTTTCAGAAAGCACTGATGAGCGGAGATTCAAAATATTCGCTGCTTAACAGCCTTAATAAGATTATAAAAAAATTTAATATACCCGTTGAACCATTCTTCGATCTTATAAAAGGTATGGAAATGGATCTGAAAAGAAATAGATACAACACATTTGGTGAATTGATTGATTATTGTTTTAATGTGGCTTCAACAGTCGGCTTAATGTGTATCGAGATCTTCGGCTATAATAATCCGAAGACCAGGGACTTTGCAATAAATCTCGGAATAGCCCTTCAGCTTACTAATATTCTCCGGGACATTAAAGCAGATGCACTGAACGGAAGAATTTACATTCCGCTTGAAGATTTGAAGAGATTTCATTATAGTGAAAAAGATCTTTTAAATTTTACTTATAACGGTGAATTCATTAAGCTGATGAAACATGAATGTGAACGGGCAAGATTTTATTACGGTGAAGCAAACAAAAATCTTTCCAAAGAAGATAAAGGTTTAATGTTCGCTGCAAGGATAATGGAGCATATTTATTTCCGCGTATTGAAAAAAATAGAGAAAAAGAATTATAATGTCTTTGATAATAAAGTAAAGGTTTCAAAAGTGAAAAAGATATTTATAACAGCAGGCGTGTATTTGAAATATAAATTACTTTATAGTTTTGATGAACACAGATTAGTTTTGAATGGTAAATGAGCTTACAAAGATCTGTAACAGTAATTGGAGGCGGGATAGCAGGCTTATCAGCTTCTGTATTTCTCACAGAAAAAGGATTTAAGGTAACATTGCTGGAAGCATCTCCGAAATTGGGAGGAAGGGCTTACAGTTTTTTTGACAGAACGAAAAACATGTTCTTTGACAACGGGCAGCATATTCTGGCAGGCTGGTATATAAATACATTTGAATATCTGAAATTAACCGGAAGCTTTGATAAGCTGAATTTTCAGAAAAACCTCGAAATAAATTTTCTGAATACCGATAAAAATATTTATAAGCTGAGATGTCCGGATACAGATCCACCGATGAATCTGGTGTATGGACTTTTAAAGTTCAAAGCTTTTGACTTTAAAGATAAGTTTGCACTGAAGAATATTCCCGGATTGCTTAAAGATAACTCCTGCATGTCGGAGTTTTCAAATGCTGCTGAACTTCTTAACAGCATTAAGCAGACCGGTAACGTTTTAAAATATTTCTGGGAACCGTTCATTCTAGCTGTTTTCAATACGCGGCCTGATAAGGTCAGTGTAAGAATATTTTTGAATGTGCTTAAGACCGGATTCAATGCTAAAAACACCTCAACTCTGGTAATACCCGAAGTGGATCTTGATGAGCTCCTGATAAAGGGAGCAGTAAAATATTTTGAAAATAATAATGCAACCGTATTTACAGATCACGATGTAAAGCAGATCGTATTCAGCGGGGACGATGAGAGCAACACAAAGGTTGAATGTCTGATGCTCGGGGATGGAAGAAAAATATATTCAGACTTTTATATTTCGGCAGTTCCGTTCTTTGCATTTAAAAGATTATTTGATGAAAGGATCTATCTTAAAAATAA
>JBDTWU010000027.1:0-3959 GCA_040006535.1 bacterium
TAACTAACTTTTACAATTTCAGCATTCTCATTCAAAATTGTAATAAGTAGTTATACACATTTTATCTAAGTATACATACTTAGATAAATTTTTTTTTAATTTACATTTTTTAAAAATTATAGCGGATAAAAGATCTGCAGGTATGTTATAGTAAGGGAAGAGCGCTTAAGAAATCTACTAACCTCAGTACGAAATTATATTAATGACATACTGCTTATTTATCAATCTTCGCTTAACGGAATTTATCTAATTAATTAATCTGATGTTTGCGAAAACATTTACTCTTTCCTTTTTATAGAACCTACAATTAGTGCTGCTCCTGATATTAAAAAAAGACCACCAATTATGAATGCAATTTTTTCAGTATTATCAATAAATGCATGCAATAAAAGTAGAACAATTCCCGCAGCCGAAATTATCAGACCCGATGTTTTCAAATGTTTACCTTTTCGGAATTATTTTTAATTTCATTATTAGAGACTTCAAAAGCTTCACCAAATTTTTTTTGATACTTACAATTCACCTTCAACTCGTTTCTTTAATTTACTCTTATAATATTGAAAATAAATTCAGATATTGTATCCTGTAAAAACTTCCTGCCTGAAAAAATTGCTAAATAATATATAATTATATAGAAAGAGTGAGTCAGTTAATTATAAATTAATAAGAGGATACCTGCCCGAAATTATTTCCCCAAATAATTAAACGCGGACAGGTATTGATAAAATCTTTAACGAAGTGAGATTCGGCTGGCTTTTGATTTTTGCTTGTTTATTCAGAATTTCTATATGTTTTATAGATATCCCGTTTTTATAAAAATAAAATCCCGTTTAGTTCCACACTAAAGCGGGATTCTTTACAACATAAATCAATAAGAAATTGATTAAACATTAATTTTAAAGAACATAAATAATGTTGATCTTTTAATTGATCATATTAATAAAACGATTATTAAAAGCAAAAGAATCTGGTCAATTCTTATTGTTTAGTGCAGCCTAATGAAATTATTATAGAGTTTCATTTAAGGCTATACAAAAATATATTTATTACGGATAAAAAGTATTACATAACTTAACATATTAGTTACATGATTCACATACGTGAGAAATGAATTATATCCGGGATTGATCTGATCTTCGTAAATTTATTATATTAAATTTACGCGAGATATGTACTGCAATTACAAGGTGATTAGCTAATTGAAAAATATTACATATAAATTACAATGAAAATTCCGCTGAAAGGTGAAGTCACAGAATGGCAGGAAAGCGATCTCCTTGCATTTCAGAGAACCATTCTCGCACAGGAAAGAACCCTTATGGCATGGGTGAGAACTTCTTTGTCGATGATAAGCTTTGGTTTCACTATTTCAAAGTTTTTTAGTGAGCTGAAGGAAGGTGATGTGCTGCCTGAAGGGCGGGGTAATGCCCCAAGAAATTTTGGATTAATATTAATCGGACTTGGAACATTTCTGCTAATTGCTGCCAGTATTCAGCATCATATGATTTTAAAAACTCTTCATGTTAACGGGATCACAAGAAGGACGTCTTTACCTTTTATTGCAGCCACAGCCATAAGCTTGTTAGGATTGCTCATGCTAGTTGGAATACTTTTTAATTTAGGCCCGCTTCATTGATTTCCAAATAAACTATCAATCCAAACTGTAAATAATTCTTTATACTTTTTTTCACCCGGAAGCGGGCAAGTGAAAGGTTAGTTAAATTTTTCGCATACAATGTTTTTTCACATAAATAACTTTTATTCATTTTATCCAAATTTATCCCACATCCGTCCAAAACGATTATTGTAAAATTCACAATGAACTTTGATTAACATTCTTTCTTTTGAACGATCAAAAGAAAGAACCCAAAGAAAAATCGCCCGCGGCGAAAAAATGTCTAAATTTTAGTTTGAAGCTAAAAGATTTTCATGGAATCGGTTTGCATTCTTTCACTTTAATTCGAAAATCTTCTTACCGCTTTCAAACTAAAATTCTTTACGCCATTGTTTCGCAGGCGGGTGGTATTAAAACTTTAATACATTTGCTGTTTTTTTATTCGTAAATAGATTAAAAACAATTTATAAAAAATATTTAGGACAGTACTGATTTTATCCATTCACTGTATTAAAATAATTCACTGCTTATATCGATTAACTTTCGTATTTTTGAAGTTAACTCTATAATCGCCCTTGTAGCTCAGGTGGATAGAGCAGCAGTTTCCTAAACTGCTTGCCGGATGTTCGAGTCATCCCAAGGGCACCGGGGTTTTATACTATAAAACACATATTGGGAATTGACTGTAATAATTTTTAGGTGTGAGTAACGTGAATAGTCTTTTTAAAATGCCGGTATTCATTCATTATGAAAGTAAAAAATAAGGTTGCGCTGGTTACGGGAGGAGCGAGAAGGTTAGGAAGAGATATAAGTATTTCCCTAAGTCAGCTGGGCTACGACATTGTTTTAAATTATAATGAGAGCAAGAAGAGCGATCTGGAATATACAATCGCTGAGATTATTAAGAACGGGGTTAATGTTAATGCGATCAGATGCAACGTCTCAAATGTTTCGGAAGTCAGAAAAATGTTTCATGCCGTCTATACAAAATACAAAAGACTGGACGTTCTAATAAATAATGCCGCGATATTCAGGCATACCGATTTTCTGGAAACAACTGAAAAGATCTTTGATGAATTTGTTGGCATTAATCTGAAAGGGACCTTTTTTTGCAGCCAGGAAGCAGCTAAGATCATGCTTAAAGGCATCGAAGGCAACAGCCGGATTATTAATATTGCTTCTTTAGGCGCAACAGAAAACTGGACCGGCTATATCCCCTATTCACTTTCCAAAGCGGGGATTGTAAAACTCTCTCAGCAGCTAGCAAAAAGACTGGCTCCGAAAATACTGGTTAATGCAATCTCACCGGGAACAATATTAATTGAAAAAGATGAAAACGCAACTGTTAACTTTGAAGAAGAAAAAAAATATCCCATGGGAAGATTTGCAAGGTCAGAAGATATTACCTCATTGATTACTTTTCTTGTTCAAACTAATAATTATATCACAGGACACAATTTTAATGTAGATGGGGGAAGAAGTCTGTGAGAAAGCAAACTTAAGATAAAAATAAATTTACCATCATAAAAATCATTAATATATAAAAACGATTCATGCCATTTTTAAATAAAGCTCCGAAAGCGTATCACAATTTTAAGTTTTTAAATTCACCTGTTGCCAGAAATATAAGAATATTAACTGAATATACTGAACCTCTTGAAAGGTTTAAGAGATATAAAATTAATCACACCATAGTTTTCTTCGGATCGGCAAGAACGCTTCCCCGGAAAGTTGCTTCAGCAAGGCTAAATGAAATTAAGAAAAAAATTAAACAGTCCACACGAAAAAATCCAAAAATGGATAAAGAGCTGAAAAATGCTCAGATCAATTTTGACATGTCGAAGTATTATGAAGACACTGTTGAACTGGCGTATATGCTGACTACATGGGCAATGAGCCTCAAGAAGCCAAACAAGTTTATAGTTTGTTCGGGGGGAGGACCTGGAATTATGGAAGCTGCTAATAAAGGTGCGACAAAGGCAAAAGGCTTTTCAATGGGTCTGAATATTTCTCTTCCATTTGAACAGTATCCTAACCGTTATATTTCTCCTGAGCTCAATCTGGAATTTCATTATTTTTTCATGAGGAAATTCTGGTTCGCATACCTTGCCAAAGCTCTTATAATAATGCCGGGCGGATACGGAACGTTAGATGAGCTGATGGAAATACTGACACTGGTGCAGACTCAGAAGCTGCATAAAAAAATGACAGTGATTGTATATGGAAAAGAGTACTGGGATAAAATTATTAATCTTGAGAGTATGGCTGAGCTTAATATGATCTCTCCTGAAGATCTGGACCTGTTCAGATTTGTAAATACACCAAAAGAAGCATTTGAATATCT
>JBDTWU010000028.1:0-3199 GCA_040006535.1 bacterium
ATCTAAAACTTTTTCTTTGATCGGCTTTTTTATTTCCTTGAGCGTTTTTAATTCCAAAAAAATTTCCTTTATTATTTTTGCATCAAATCCGGTACCAACCTTTCCTCTGTATTCAAACTCCCCGTCAATATTATCAGCGAGATGCAGCGCACCGAAAAGTTCATCGCGGTTGCCTTTGCCTTTAGTGTAACCGATGACATAACTTTCCGCAGTCTGTCTGACTTTAATTTTAAACCAGCTGTCGCTTCGCTTACCGGGTGTATACCTGCTGTTTTTTTCTTTTGCTACAATTCCTTCCAGACCAAGTTCTCCCGCAGCTTTAAATAAACCCTGACCATCTTCTACGATTTCACTCAAGCGGTATGAAGAATCTTTTTTAATACAATCCTTCAGCCATTCCCGCCGTCTCAATAATGGTTCATTAGCTACAGCTCTTCCATCAAGATAGATCAGATCGAATAAATAACAGTAAGCTGGAGATTTTTTCATTGCTCTCTGAATGTCTCCTTCAGCTGAGCGTTTCATGCGATGGATCACTTCTTTAAAATCAGGTTTACCGTATTCATCAAGGCAGACTATCTCGCCGTCAAATACTGCGCATGTTCCGCGGAATGATTTTTCAGCAGTTAAAAGTTCGGGGAACTTTGCGGTGAGATCCAGATTATTTCTGCTCCTTAAAGAAATTTTATCCTCGTCAAGCGACACTATCACTCTGATGCCGTCCCATTTAACTTCATAAATGAATTCATCTGAAACCGGAACTTCCTTTTTTGACTGGGCAAGCATTGGTTCGATCCTTTCATGAATCCAGTCCATCTGCGGTCTGTCGACCCGCTCAAGCAGCCAGTCTTTTTCTTTAGTGTTATGCATTCTGTATTCTCCATCCAGAGACGGACTGTGCAGACGGAAATAAAATCCGTCTTTTTTATCTTTTGTAATCTCATACCTGCCGGCTGCATAAACCCACATGTCGCCCCCGCCATACTGACCTTTAGGTATTGTGCCTTCAAATTTCAGATATTCCATCGGATGATCTTCAGTCTGAACTGCAAGACGTTTTATTCCGGGCTCAGGCGGCATGCCTTTAGGCACAGCCCATGACTTTAATACTCCGTCTTTTTCCAGACGCAGGTCATAATGCAGACGTGTTGCATGATGACGGTGAATTACAAACTGATTTCCTTTCCCTTCAATTACCTTTGCTGATGGCTCGCTGGTTTTTTCAAAATCTCTTTTCTTTGAATATTTTTCAAGCTGCTCCGGAGTTTTATATTTTCCCGAAGCCTTTAATGTTTTCTTCGTAGATACTTTAGATTTGCGTTGAGTGTGCAGTTCGACCGCATAAGAAGAAATTCCTTCCCATGCATCGCCTTCAATGTTTACAATTCCCGGAACGTTGTTTAGATTAAATTCGCGCGGATTTTTTAATTTCTCAAGCTTATCCCACGGCAAGGGCATGGATACCGGAGCGCCACTATTGCCTCGGAGACTATAAGGAGAAACTATTGTCTGTCCGGATCTTATTCTGTAAATGTCAATCAGGACTCTTCCTTTTCTTGCATCTTTTTTAATGTGGAGAGTTAAGTTAGAGTGTGCTTCAACAAACGGCTTAGCAATTTCCTGAGCTGTGTCAAAGACGGTATGGAAATCCCATTTCTGTTCAATGGGTGTAATTATGTGAACTCCTTTTCCTCCTGTAGTTTTGACAAATGTATGGTAACCGTAATTTTCCAGATGTGATTTAAGATTAAGAGCAATTTCAACAACGTCTTCAAACTTATAGCCTTCAGGCGGATCAAGATCAAAGACCATATAATCTGGTTTCTCATACCGGGGTTTTTTTGAATGCATCTGATGGATCTCAAGACATGCAAGGTTCGCAAGCCATACCAGTGTTGCTTCTTCCGTTGCAAGAATGTAGTCTAAAGTGTCTTCACTCCCCAGAGTGACACATTCGATCCAGTCCGGCGCCCAGTCAGGACGGTTTTTCTGAAAGAATTTTTCCTCATAAATTCCTCCGGGGAAACGCACAAGAGAAAGAGGTCTGCCCTTGATGTGGTTCAGAATTGTAGGAGCTATTTTAAGATAATATTCTATTATCTGTGCTTTGACTATATCATCATCGGGGTAAAGAATTTTTTTGAGATTTGAAAGCTCAAGCTTTCTTTTGCCGACATTTACGAACTGAGAATCTTTTGCCAAAAAAAGTTTTTATAAAAATCTGAATAGGGAATGTAAGAAGCAATTGAATTAGATATATTTAAAAAATGCTGTCCGAATTATTTATACAAAAAAATTCAGAAACAATCTGCCTGTGAAATAATTGCGCCCGCCTCCCTACACCGGGAAGCGCGGTTGGAAACTTTTGTAATGCTGAAAGACAAATTAAAAAGGATTTCAATTCAATAAGTAATTTTTTACTTTTATCGAATTAAATTTATTTGTGAGTAAAGCTTATCTAAAAAGATTTTTTGTATTTATTATCTTACTTGGTTCCTGCAGCAGCTATGCTCAATGGTTTCCTCAAAATTCAAATACTAATTCATATTTAAATTCAGTCTTTTTTATCAATCCTACAATCGGATGGGCTTGTGGTTTTGAAATGGTTTTGAAAACTACCGATTGCGGCAATACATGGACTAATGCTTTTCTTTTCGGAAATCACAAATCAATTTATTTTATTGGTGAGAATAACGGATTTATTTGCGGAGATAACGGAAGAGTATACAAAACAATCAACGGCGGGCAAAACTGGATGTTGGTTAGTTCCGGTGTAACCTCGAACCTTAATCAGATTAGTTTTCTGAATGAAAGTTTCGGAATTATAGCAGGTAATAATAACACTATATTAAAATCTACTGACTATGGAGTAAGCTGGTATAATACTGTCAATATAAACAGCACGCTGGATTTTTTATCGGCAAAAATACTTGATAATAATATTTTAATTGCATCCGGCACTGAAAGTTCAATATATAAATCTACAAGCTCGGGAAATTTTTGGGACACACTTTCATTCGGGATGCCGAATCCTTTATTAACTATAGAATTCATAAATGAAAATACCGGATGGGTTTCCGGTTGCTGCGGCATGTTTATGAAGACCACAAATGCAGGAAATCTCTGGACCCCCGAAATCTACCTTACTCCCGGATTTACAATTCATTCAATGAATTTTTTAAATGAAAACAGCGGATGG
>JBDTWU010000029.1:0-5504 GCA_040006535.1 bacterium
CCGTAAAGAAATTCAGGAACAGGTTTCAGAAGATAGAAAAGTATGCCGAAGAAAATAATAAAGTGCTTGAAGAGATGACGCTTGAAGAAATGGATATTATTTGGGAAAAAGCAAAGGAACAGGTATAGAATTAATTATTTGAAAATTTAAAAAGTATGTTTGGCAGGAATAAAAGACAGATCTATTGGTGTAATATTATTTTATAAATTTCCCCGCTCTTTAAAATATCTGATTCTCAAACACAGGAAAGGACACTGGTCATTTGCAAAAGGTCACCCGGACAAGGGTGAAACTTTTAGGGAAACTGCAAATAGGGAGCTTCATGAAGAAGCAGGGATACGTGAAGCGGAATTTGTCTCAAAGAAAGTTTTAATCAAAGAAAGTTATAACTTTTTCAATAACAATAAAGATAAGGTTTCCAAAACGGTTTCTTACTTCATTGCGGGATCTAATACCAGCAAGGTAAAAATTGATAAGAAAGAGATCATCAGCTACAAATGGTGCACATTAAAAGCAGGTGAAAAAATTATTACATTCAGCGAATCAAGAAGAGTTTTAAGAAAGGCTGACAGAATAGTATTAAAATATTTATCCGGTAAATAAATTTCAGGAATTTTAAAAATGGAATTAAATAAATTGTATAAAAAGCTCTGGATCAATTTTTGTTTAATTTGTTTATTAAGCACAGGTTTATGTGAGGCCAGAAGCAATGTAGAAGATCTTGGGCTGAGAATTGATTCAATTGTAAATTCTGTCGGTTGCACAATTTCTGTGCAGGTGGCAAGCGCAGACAAATATGACCTGCTCTATGAGCATAATCCCCGGCAGAAGATGATACCCGCTTCGATCACGAAGCTTATTACTGCTGCCACAGCAATAGATATACTGGGGATAAATTATGATTTCAAAACTATAGTCTATACTGATGACAGCGATATAAAGGACGGAGTTATTAACGGCAATATTTATCTCAAGGGATACGGGGATCCGGATCTGAATTCATCTGATATAATGTATCTTGCAAAGCTCGTCAGAGAAAAGAATATCAACGAGATCACAGGAAATCTTATTTATGATGAATCCTATCTGGACGACGAGCATTTCGGAATTGCGAATTATTATAAAGGTGATACGCATGTGAATTACTGGCCATACGTCAGCGCACTTAATTTAAATAAAAATCCCGGCAGTTATGATCCGGCTTTGAGTGCAGGAAATCTGTTAGCTGAAAATCTGATATCAAATGGTGTAAAGTTCGGAGGTATTGTTATTGCAGGTGTTACGCCTTCTGCCTCCAAAAATGTTGCGGAAATTTCTCATGCTTTATATGATGTCATTTCGCACATGAATAAGGAGAGTGATAATCATTCAGCTATAACTGTTTTTAAAGTTATCGGCGCAAAGCACGGCACTCCGCCGGGCACTATAACAAAGGGTGAGTCAGCAATAGTTGAGTTCCTTACTTCCATGGGAAATCCCCGAAATATTTTCGAGATAGTTGAAGGATCCGGTTTATCAAGATACAATCTCGTGAATTCAGATCTTTATATCCGGTTATTGAAACATATGTATGATGACGTAAAGACCTTTGATTATTTTTACAACTCTTTATCTGTAGCAGGCCGGGACGGAACATTAAAAAACCGTATGATAGGCTCTGAAGCCGAAAAAAATGTCCATGCAAAAACCGGTACTTTGAATTCAGTCAGTGCTCTTTCGGGTTACGCAGTTTCACGTGATAATGAGCTGTTAATATTTTATATAGATATGAACGGATTTGGCGGAGGTGCTTCAGATGAAAGATACAAGCAGGATCAGATATGTGAGCTGCTTTGCGGGTTTACAAGAAAATAATTTATTACAATGAAGGAAAAAGTTGTAGAGAAAGAATCTTCCGGGAACAGCACATCTGAATTAAGAAAACTGATATTGTTTAATTCTAATCATATCTGGGATGATGTGATATTACAAATCCAGAAAGCAACCGGATATGATCTTGTTCAGTGTGAACAAATTGCTACAATAGCACACACCAAAGGTAAAGCAGTCATTAAGTCCGGTGATCCGGACGAGCTTGAGCCAGTGAATATTGTTCTGAGAGAAATTAATCTGATTACAAATATAGAATAATTTTTAATTCGTACAGTCACTGAATTTAAAATGATCAATAATAATAATAAAAAAGCTGTCATTATTTTTATTTTTATCTTTGCTTCTTCTTTATTAATATACCCTGAAAAGAATTATTCCCAGACGAAATACGAATTTAATTTCGATTATAACTGGAGCTGGGAAGATCTTATAAACAAAGTAGTATTAATTAATCCCGGCCTGATCAAATCCGTTGACAATCTTAAGAATAAAATTTCCAATAATGATGCGAGAATACTTTTAAAGAAATTGTCAGTTCTGGATTCCTTAAATTATCTCCTGACTCTTCAGAATGTCGCCAGGCTTGATTCACAGCAGTCTGATCTAAAGTGGGATTTACTTCTCAAATCATTTATGGATTCTGTCCGGATCACAGAAGACTTCAGCGGACTTCTGACTGCTGCTAATAAATTAAGTGATATCAGAACTTCAAATATTAAAAATGAATTTGACTTCGGGGATAAGCCCTATTTAGCTCAGTCAGAGAAGAGCTTTAAAAAGTCTATAGACATAAAATTTAATTACGAAGGAGCTGAAAATATTTTAAAATATTTTAACGGAGACACCGGATCTGTTAATGAAGTTACGGATAATTCTTCCTACAGATTTCTTTTTGATGAAGGATCTGATCCTGAGATTAGTAAAAATGACCTGTTGATAAATCTTAAAAGATCTTTCAGTGATGAACCTCTTGCTTCAATTTATAAATGGGTGAATCCGGCTTCGTACTGGAACATGGGAGGAGTTTCGGTTTATAAAAATAATTTTATAAATTTCGTTGACAATCTTAAGAAAAACGAGAGCAATATTAAATTTGACATTGAAAAGCAGCTATCTTAATATTTGCCGGATAGTATTTCTTTAAGTGCTGAGGTATTATTCCTGTTCGGCAAAAAAAATCCCGGCTGGCTTTCAGGAAAAAATAAGCTGGGGGTCAGTCTTGAATATTTTGGTGACAACTACAATTATCTTATAAGCTTTATCCAGCATGAGACTTTTAAAATTGCACTCAACGAGATTCAGCTTCCTGTAGAAAAATACCTTGTAAACAGCCCTGACAGGGAATTTATTAATGTTCTCTCGATTATTCTTGAGAACGGGACAGCAAATTATATTGGTCCTGTCGGCACCGAGACACGTCCCTGGTATCTTCTTGAAAAAGACTTCAAGCTGTTTAATAATACCTTTAAAAATATTTATAAGCCCGATAACAAACATATTGCAGACAGCCTCACTCAAAGCGGATATACGGGAGATGCTCCATTTTATACCATGGCAACACAGATGGCTTATATAATTGAAACTACACTGGGCAGAAATGCTTTGGCAGAATCAATAAAGAAAGGACCGTTATTTTTTTTCAGCAAGTATATTGAGGCATATAAGGATTACCCGGAAAAGATCAGAAAGGTATTTACCTTCGGAAAAAAACTTGAAGAAAAAATTTCTGATCTGCAGCAATTGTTTCCGGATGAGATAATCAGCGAAGCATTAAATTTAAAAAAATACAGGAATGACACAGCGAAGCTTAACATTCAGGTGGAAAAGTTTTTACTGGAAAATAATTTGAGAAAAAATTTTAGTCTTCAAAATTTACTGGCGGGTCACTTGTTCCTTGAAGCAGGCAGCTTTAAAAAAGCCAAGGATCATTTTTTAAAAGGAATTCCCCGCCAGCCTGATTCATCATATGAATCCTCTGGTGATGTGGGCGATTTATTTTTTAACAGCAATGCAGAGACAGAAGCTTTGAGTTTTTATGATCTCTATGTTAAAGCATCTCCAAAAGATGTCCGGTCCTATTATAAAAGGGGAAATTATTTTTACAAAACAGGCCAGTATGAAAAAGCCCGAAATGATTTTGAAAAAGCCCTGGTTATAGATTCTGGATTTAAAGATGCAAGAGCATATCTTAAAAAAATCAGCAATAAATAATTTACTGTTTTTCACAATTTCCCTTATTCGTTTTAACAAATTATGGATTTCAAATTAGAATCAAATTATAAGCCTACAGGTGACCAGCCCAAAGCTATAAAAGAATTAACTGAAGGAGTCCTGAGAGGGGACAAGCATCAGACCTTTCTCGGTGTTACCGGATCCGGGAAAACTTTTTCAGTTTCAAATGTGATCGAAAATATCGGAAAACCTGTTTTGGTAATGTCACATAATAAAACACTGGCAGCGCAGCTGTATGGCGAGTTTAGAAGATTTTTTCCAAATAACAGGGTTGAATTTTTTATTTCATATTATGATTATTATCAACCCGAAGCGTATATCCCTTCTTCCGATACTTACATTCAGAAAGATCTTTCGATCAATGAAGAGATAGACAGGCTGCGGCTCAGAGCAACTGCCTCAATTCTCGAAGGCAGAAAAGATGTGATCGTAATTTCTTCGGTGAGCTGTATATATGGTATCGGCGCTCCGGACGAATATGCAAAACAGGTTCTTGTTGTCAGAGTGGGTGAAAGAATGTCAAGGAAGGCGCTGTTGTCGAAGCTGATCGACATTCATTATGTGAGGAATGACATAGACTTCAAGCGCGGTACATTCAGAGTCAGAGGAGATACTGTTGAGGTCATTGCTGCATATGAAGATGAAACCGGGATCAGGGTAGAGTTTGAAGATGATACTGTAGAAAAAATTTCTTATATAAACAGGACAGATGGAAAGGTAGTCGGCAAGGATATCAGTGTAGTTCTGTATCCTGCAAAATATTTTGTAACCAGTAAAGAAAAAGTAGAGACCGCAATTGAAAATATCAGAGACGAGCTGGCAGAAAGAATAGATTATTTCAAAGCTCAGGGAAAATTTATTGAAGCGCAGCGGATCGAGCAGAGAACAAACTTTGATATTGAGATGATACAGGAGGTCGGCTACTGTAACGGCATTGAAAATTATTCGCGTCATATGGATGGTCGTGCGCCGGGCTCCAGACCTTCATGTCTGTTTGATTATTTTCCTAAGGATTATTTATTATTAGTTGATGAATCACATGTAACTATTCCCCAGATCGGAGGAATGTATAACGGTGACAGAATGCGAAAGAAAACTCTTGCTGAATATGGTTTCCGCCTTCCATCAGCACTGGATAACAGGCCGATGATGTTCGAGGAATGGGAAGGAATGGTGAAGCAGGCGATCTATATAAGTGCGACTCCCGGTAATTATGAACTGGAGAAAAGTGAAGGTGTTATTGTCGAGCAGATCATTCGCCCTACAGGACTTCTCGATCCGGAGATACAGGTAAGACCGGTTAAAAATCAAATTGATGATCTGATAAATGAGATACGAACACGAAGTGCGAAACAGGAAAGAGTACTTGTTACAACTCTTACGAAGAGAATGAGCGAAGA
>JBDTWU010000030.1:0-3605 GCA_040006535.1 bacterium
AATTCACTTAAAAAATCTTTCAGAACAAATCGATATTATACATCCCTCCGAAATTCTAATTTCCAAAAGAGAAAAAGAAAAGGTTTATCAGCAGCTGGATTACAACCCTGATGCAGGTTTTCATGAACAGAAGAATAAATTTTTTTTTACAAAAGTTGATGATTGGGTGTTTAATCTTGATTATGCAAAGGAAGTTCTGACAAATCACTTTGGCACACAATCACTGAAGGGATTCGGAATTGACGGGATGCATGAAGGCATAATCGCTGCGGGATGTATAATGAATTATCTTAATGAAACTCAGAAAAATAATATTCCTCACATTAAAAAAATCTATAATTATGATTATACTGATTATATAATTCTGGATCCTTCTACAAAAAGAAATCTGGAAATAACTTCTTCCATATCGGAATGGAGCCGTGAAGGCACTCTTATTTCAATACTGGATAAGACACAGACAGCAATGGGCGGACGGCTTATGAAAAAATGGATCTCAAGACCATTGAAGAAATCTGAGCAGATCCTGAAAAGACTTAGTGCAGTAAAAGATTTTTCGGATAATAAAGCAGATCGGAAAAAATTAACTGAGGATTTGAAATCCATTGCAGATCTCGAGAGGCTGCTTTCTAAAATATCTACCGGTAAAGCTGTGGCAAGAGATATTGTACAGCTTAAAATTTCACTGAAAAAAATTATTGATGTAAAGGCCAGGCTCGATAAATTTACCTCACCTTCAATAATATCCCTTAAAGAAAATCTGACAGAGGTTAATGATTTGATTTTGAAAATCGAAAAATGTATCAATGAAAATTTTATAAGCGGGATTGATTCTTATGGAGTGATCAATAAAGGCTATGATCCTGAACTTGATGAAATAAAGGATGTTCTCATAAACGGAAAAACGTGGATAGAGAATTTTCAGAGTAAAGAAAGAGCCCGTACCGGAATTAATTCACTTAAAGTAGATTTCAATAAGGTCTTCGGCTACTATATTCTGATCACAAAATCCAATCTCGATAAAGCACCGGCAGATTATGTCCGGAAGCAGACACTCGTTAACGCTGAGAGGTATATTACAGATGAATTAAAGGCATACGAAGAAAAAATTTTCAATGCAGAAGAAAAAATAAATTCGCTTGAAAATAAAATTTTTCTTGAGCTTCGCAATATTATACTTCAGTTTACTGATCCCATACAAAAGAATGCTGTCACAATTGCCACCATAGATTCATTGATTAGCTTTGCTGAAGTATCCGAATTTTATAAATATGTTATGCCCGAAATTTCAGATTCAAACAGGCTGGATATAAAGGAAGGACGTCATCCTGTAATTGAAAGGCTTTTGCCTCCCGGAGAAAAATATATTGCCAACGATTCCGAAATTGATACAGACAATAATCAAATACTTATTATCACCGGTCCGAATATGAGCGGTAAGTCCAGCTATCTCAGGCAGGTTGGTTTGATTGTGCTTCTTGCTCAGATAGGATGCTTTGTGCCGGCAAGAAGTGCGCATATAGGCATTGTTGATAAAATTTTTACAAGGGTCGGAGCATCGGATAATATTTCCAAAGGGGAAAGTACTTTTTTAGTTGAGATGCACGAGGCTGCGAATATTCTTAACAATGCAACTTCAAAGAGCCTTATACTTTTAGATGAGATCGGAAGAGGTACAAGCACTTACGACGGAATTTCGATCGCATGGGCTATGACAGAGTTCCTCCATGAAAATCCTAATGTAAAAGCTAAAACATTATTTGCGACACATTATCATGAGCTCAATGCGCTAGCAGATCTGTATCCGCGAATAAAGAATTTCAGGGTTGAGGTAAGGGAGTATAATGATAAAGTAATTTTCCTCAGAAAAATAACGGAGGGAACTGCAGATCACAGCTACGGCATTCAGGTTGCGCAAATGGCAGGACTTCCGGATTCGGTTACAAAGCGTGCGAAAGAAATTCTCCGTTCACTTGAAGACAAAGAGTACAGAAGAAAAAATAAAGATGAATTTCAGATCAGCATGTTTGAATCTGCCGTAACTGAATTCAGAGATGAGGCATTGAGAAAATTAATTGATGAAGTGGATATTGATAACATTACTCCATTGGATGCAATTAATATACTGAAGAGAATGAAGGATGATCTGAAGTGAAAAGCAATAATGTCTTTATTTTGTCAACTTTAGTTGATGACTGAAGAATCCAAAGAACTTTTTTTTGAAATGGATTCTTCGCTTCGCTCAGAATGACATGAAAGGGTTCGCTCAGAATGACAGGCAGACTTCGCTCTGAACTACAGGTACATTCTATGATAATAACAAGAAAGTTTTGTCATTCTGAAGAAGTCAACTTTAGTTGACGACTGAAGAATCCAAACAAGTGTTTTGAATGGATTCTTCGCTTCGCTCAGAATGACAAGCAGGCGTCGCTTCGCTCAGAATGACATGAAAGGGTTTGCTTAGAATGATAGCCAAATAGTAGTTCTTATTCCTTTGGGACCTATACATTTACTTACCTATTTCAGTTAGGCACACATTCCAGTCATTTCTTTTTATTCTTAATTACTTCACCCGATTCTGCGTCCACTCTTACCTGCGCCTTCCCTGATTTTGTAAAAAGCCAGAAGTTGTATTCCCAGGATTTTTTATTTTTGAAATAATTCCATTTCAAAATTTTCTGTCCTGTAAAATCCTCAGCGGCTTTCTTCGCTATGGAGAAGGAAACATATTTGTCATCAGGTGAGATCTCATATTCAAAAGGTCCTTCATCTGAAACAATACTGATAAGATTTTTTTCAGTAAATGAGATTTCAAACTCGACCACTCCTTTCTGTTCCGTGACAAGATCTAATTTCCAGAACGGTAAATCTTTTTTGAACTTCCTTTCAGCTTTAACTATCTCACCTTCCATAAGCATCCCGGCATAATCAACTGCATCTGTTATAGACACAAACTTACTAACATTTGTATCAAGAAATTTTGCATATGAATGATTATCTTTATTAGGAATTTCTTTACCTCTGATATCAATATTCATTAAGAGTAAAAAAATAACAGGAAGGAAAATTTTTTTGGCGTTCATATTTTTCTACTTTAATTTTTCCCCGTACAATTAAATTTTTTTAAACCAAAAAATAAATACCTAAATTTATGAGCGACTTACAATCGAAGCTGGATCAAATAAAATCAAATGAATCCTGGCTCGAACGAATTAAAAGACACATCCCAGGCTATGATGGTTATGTCAACAGGGACAATTCACGGGAGCTTGATACTATATTAAGAAATAAGCTGGCAAATAAACTTGAAGAGAATAATACCAAACTTAAAAATATTGTTCTTACTCTTTCACGGGACGGAAAGCTTTTCGAGACCTCCGACCTTGATAAATTAGAAAAGAAAAACGAGAATGCAATTGCGAAATTCAAATCAGCCGCAAGAGGATATAGCGGAGCTTTTGATATAAATAAGATCAAGGAAGGTAAACTAAATCAGATTTATGAATTCGACCATAACCTGTTTACTTTCGTTGAAAATTTAAATAAAGGTTTCTCGGATCTTGAATCCAAAGCGAACGCAAAGGAAGACCTGAAAAATTATATAC
>JBDTWU010000031.1:0-4201 GCA_040006535.1 bacterium
TTGCAAAGAATTTTAGGAATTGATTTGAATTTTAAAGAATATGAAATAATACGAAGAGAAACCAGTTGGTGTAGTGTTGATTTTGAAAAGAAAATATGGTGGTTTTATCATCCTTCAAAACGCTCTGGTGTTCATCAACCTCTGCCCAGTGAAATTTCGGATTTTTTAGATCCCATTAAATCAGATAGAATCAGGGAACGAAAAAATTCTTAAATCATTTTGTCCAATCCTCAATCTTAATATCATTCATTCGTGATAGGTGTTCGGTATTATTTGTAACGAGAGTAAAGCCATTTTTAATTGCAGTTGCACCAATCAACAAATCAAAGTCATCTAGCCGCTTTCCAATTTTTTCCAACCGGACTTTTTCTAAAGCATAAATATCTAAACAGTTGATAATAGGAACTGTTTGAATTTCTTTTAATAATTCTTCAATTGTTTTTTTATTGTATTCAGGATTCTCACTTTTTTCTGCTCCGTATTTCAATTCCGCAATTGATATTTCAGAAATGAAACAGTTATCTTTTCCTTTTGAATCAATTTTCTCATCAATACTATACTTTCCTTTAAACATAAATATAATTATGTTAGTGTCCACTAAATACATTACAGCTTTTCTATTTTTCTACCGGCAGTTCTTGCGGAATAAATTTCACTAATGATATCTTCGGCGCTTTTTTCTGACTTCCAAATACCGTAAAAAGACTTCATTGATTTCGTACCGTTGGTGACCAATTTAGTTGAGCTTGAAAGCTTTTCGATAAGTTTTAGTTTGTTTTCCTCAGATAAATTTTCAATCAGTGAAAAATATGCATCTATTAATTTTGAATATGAGTTGGTCTTACCCATAACTTTTTATTTTTAACTTGTTATTTTCTATTTTAACTTACAAAAAATAGGTTTTAATTCAAATAACATTTAATCATGAATTTTCAACCTCCTTTAACATTGTAATTTCAAACCTGTCTGAGTAATTTGCATTAAATTAAAATTACAAAGATTTAATGAGCGATAAATCCCGCCTCTCTGATTCATATAAAAATATTAAAATATCCGAAATAGAAAATTCAAAAGCACTAAAGGTCGGTCTGATACAACTCAACAGACCTGATGTTTTAAATGCTCTGAATATCGAGCTGATGATGGAAGTTGTCGAATCCCTGGAAACATTCGACAAAGATAAAGAGATCGGCTGCATGGTATTAACCGGCAATGCTAAAGCATTTGCTGCAGGTGCTGATATTAAAGAGATGGCTGATGCAAGCGCGATCGATATGTTAGTGAGAGATCAGTTCGCCAGGTGGGACCGGATAAGAAAAATCAAGAAGCCGGTAATCGCAGCTGTGAGCGGATTTGCGCTCGGTGGCGGATGTGAGCTCGCAATGGCCTGTGACATGATAGTGGCTGCGGAAAATGCAAAGTTCGGACAGCCGGAAATTAATCTCGGAGTAATACCGGGTGCAGGAGGTACACAAAGACTTACCAAGGCAATTGGAAAAGCCCGTGCAATGGAAGTTATACTTACGGGAAAGATATATTCTGCTAATGAAATGTATGATTCCGGACTCATAACTAAAGTCGTAGATAGTGATCTGTATCTCGATGAAGCAATTGAGCTTGCAAAAGAAATTTCATCAAAGCCTGCTATTGCAGTTCAGCTTGCGAAAGAATCAATATTGAAATCATTTGACTCAACTATTGAAGCAGGACTTGAATTTGAAAGAAAAAATTTTTACTTATTGTTCGCGAGTGAGGATAAATCTGAAGGCATGAAAGCATTTGTTGAGAAACGGAAAGCTGAATGGAAAGGGAAATAGTAAGTGCGAAGTGTGGAGTGTGTGGAGCGTTGAATTTATGGAGCATGTTAAGTGTTATCGTTTGACGTTTGACATTTGACGTTCAACTAATTTTAATAAAAACCGAAATCACGAAAGGCTGTATAAAATAATTGAAAAAAATTTATTGGCTTATAGTTTTTTTAGTAATTGTGAATGTGAATTTTGCTTATTCACAGAATAGTGCAGAAAAAATTTCTGATAAGCCGGCCGACGATCTGAATGCTGAGCAGATCATAGAAAAATATAAGCCGGCGCTGATCTCAATATGGATGAATGACAAAAATTATTATTCTTATCTGACATATTCATATATTGATACAACTGTGCTTAACGGCAGCGGATTTATTATCAGCGAAGACGGTTTGATCGGAACAAATTACCATGTTGTTGAAAAAATTGACAGCCTGCTTGTAAAAACGAGCGACGGTACTTTTTATAATGCTGAACTTATTCTTACTGACGAATCAAATGATTTTGCATTAATAAAGATCTCTGATGCTGGCAATAAGAAGTTTCCGGCCGTTAAACTAGGCAACTCGGACGACGTAAAAGCCGGGCAGGAAGTATTTGCGATCGGAAGTCCGCTGGGATTTGAATATACAATTTCATCGGGAATAGTTGCTGCAGTAAGGGAAAATGAAAAAGTAAATTTTCAGGATCCGGAAACATATGAGAACAAAGAGAAAACTTTTGAAAAGGTAATACAAATTACAGCAGCAATTTCGCCGGGCAATAGCGGAGGTGCGCTCTTCAATAACAAAGGAGAAGTAATCGGTGTCACATCCTATACCTACATCGGTTATGGCAATTTAAATTTTGCGGTTGCCATCAACGGATATAAAAAGCTGGTAACTCTGGCCGAAACAACCAATTTTGAAAATAACGAAGAATTAAAATTAAAAAAAGCAGAGAGTATTTTTAATACAAACTATAAGCTCGCATCCAGCCTGAAGTCCCAGCTTACATATGACTGGTATTATTCCAAACAGAAAGATTCAATGAAAACAATTGATACTTTTGTTGTGAGGCAGGATTCTATTAACCGTTCAAATCTAAATAAAGCTGAAAGATATTATTATAAATGTCTTGAGCTAAAACCCGACACTTTCATTGTTTATCAGGATCTTCTCGATATGTATGTATTGACGGATAATTTTGAAAAAGCAGAAAGCTTATATAAAGATATCCGACAGAGATTTGAATCGGACAGCCTTCTTAATCTGCTATCATCAAATCTGGCTTCGGCATATTCAACATCCAAGGACTATAAGAAAGCGATACAGTTTTATGAAAAGATGCTGGCACAGGACACAACCCAATATTATATTTATTATCAGATTGCAAATATATATGATGAAATGAATGAATATAAAAAATCTGTTAAAATATATAATGATCTCATTAAAAGGGATTCCGGCTATACTGATGCTTACATAAAGCTCGGAAAAATTTATTATGAAAAATATCACGAAAATAGACAAGCAAAAAAATATTTTAAAAAAGCTTACGAAAAAGAACTGTACCTCACCGGATATACACCATATAATTCCGACCTGCATTATTATCTTGGAATGATTGCTGTAAAGGAAGGAAGAAAGCTTGATGCAATTCTCGCTTATATGGATCTGAAGAGTACATACGATAATGTCACTCAAAGCAATGAAAGGAAGCTTTCTTTGTATAAGGCGATCAGTAAAATGGATGAATGATTTGGGATTTTAGATTTTAGATCCTGGATTTTAGATTTCAATTTTAAGGTCGACATACTTGAGACTTACAACTTTACAAACTTTCAACTTTTAACTTTTAACTTTTAACTTTTAACTTTCATTAGATAAATGGAACATACTGCGGGCTTAACATACAGGACTGATAAATGGTGGATTCAGCCGATATCTGTTTTAGTTGGATTAGGTGCATTTGTTGTTTACTCAACATGGGCGGGAATGCAGGGAGCACATTATTATTTTGAGCCATACCTCTCTCCTTTTTATTCCCCTTTGCTTTTTATTAAAGAAGGTGTTGCAGGCGGTGCTCCTTTATCTCATGCCTGGTTCGGCTCATGGCCTAAATGGTGGCCTGACTTCTTTTTGCTTCCTGCTTCACCTGCAATTTTTATTTTGATATTTCCCGGTGCATTCCGTCTTACTTGTTACTATTACCGCAAAGCATATTACAGAGCATTCACATGGACACCACCTGCCTGTGCAGTCGGAGCGATTCAGCAAAAAAATTACAAAGGTGAAACCGGTTTACTAATTTTTCAAAACCTGCACAGATTCACTCTTTACTTTGCAATTATATTTATTTTCATTTTATACTACGATGCTTTCGAAGCATTTTTCTACAAAGGAAAATTCGGT
>JBDTWU010000032.1:0-3338 GCA_040006535.1 bacterium
ATACAAGAAAAAATACCGCAATTGTAATTGAATACTTTGACAATTGTTTGTTCATATCAAATTATTAAAAGTATTTTAAATAATAAAAAATAATTAATAAAATTAAAAAAAAGCCCGGGTATTATCTTTGGATCTAGAATAAAAACAATCAGAATTATATCTGAGTGATCAACTGTTTAAATCCATTTCTTTTTTTTGAACCATAGTAGCATACCAATTGAAATTACCAGCATCAGAATCATGCTGAACCAGAAACCTTTGGTGTCATGAAGGAAGGGAATAAAATCGAAATTCATTCCGAAAATCCCGGTAATAAAAGAAAGAGGAAGTATTATTGTAGCAATGATGGTAAGAAACTTCATAACTTCATTCATCTTATTATTTACAATGGATAAATAAGAATCGAGCATGCCCGACACATAATCCCTGTAAGACTCAGTAGTGTCCGCCACCCTGACAAGATGATCATAGACATTCCTGTAATATATAGATTCTTCAAGTGAGATCAGATCAGAGTCTCCCCGGGTAAGCTTAAACAGAACTTCCTTTTGATATGAAGAAATTCTTCTGAGACGTATAAGTTCTTTTTTCAAATTTAAAATTCTGAGCAGAGTCTTGTTACCCGGAGTACCTTCAAAAATGTTCGCTTCTACATCATCTATTTCAATTTCTATATTATCAAGAATAGGATAATATTTGTCAACGATCTCATCAAGTATTATATTGAGGATGTAATCGGGACCTTTCTTAAAAGTCCGTTCATTTAAAATTGAGTTGTGATTTTTTGTAATCGTATTTTCATCGCCCTCATTATGTATTGTTACCAGAAAATTATGTCCGAGAAAGCAGCTTAGCGGGAACATCTGATATTTATAGCTTTTTTTCTCTTCCTTCAGTCCGTTAAAAACAATAAAAAGGTAGGTTTGAAAGTCATCTATCTTCGGATGATGGACAGAATCGTCATTAAGATATTTGAATGAGTCTTCGATAGCAAGGGGATGAAATCCGAAAACTTCACTAAGAGGTTTCTGACTTTCAGCTTCTGAAGAATTATATATGTCGATCCAGAGATTTTCATTACAATCATAATCCCATTTTTCAAGATTTTCGAGAGGAACTTCATGAACTCCCTTCCCGGCGCTGTATTTAATTATGCTTATCATTAAATTTATCTATTACAATTATAAACTCACCTTTAAAATTATTTTCACCCATCTCAAGTAATATATCAGAAGCCGAACCTCTAAATTTTTTTTCTTCCGGCATTGTAAGATTAAATGCAACAAATATTTTTCTTGATTCAAATATATCCTCAATATCTTTGAGCAGAACTTTTAATCTGTAAGGTGCATCCATCAGAATAATAACCTTATCAAAACTTTTAAGCCCGTATAGCTCATGTTTTCTTACATCGGCTTTCGGTGAAAGAAATCCAAAATAAGAAAATCTGCTAATGTCAAACCCTGATAAGACAATAGCTGCGATTACAGAGTTTGCTCCGCCAATAAACTCAAGATTCACATTTGCATCTATGCATTTTTGCAAAAGAATGTTACCGGGATCAGAAAATACGGGAGTACCGCAATCTGAAATTAATGAAATATTCATTCCTTTTGCCAGGTCCAAAAATATCTCTTCACTTTCTTCGGTTTCATTATGCTCGTTCAAAGACCTCAGATCTTTTGCAATTTCAAAAAATCTTAGCAGCCTTGAAGCTTCTTTGTATTCTTCGCAAACAATATAATCGCTTTCGCTGAGCAGCCTTAATGCTCTCATTGTAATGTCAGAATAATTTCCGATCGGGGTTGTTATTATGTTAAGGGTTCCGGTCATAAAGTTATGAATAGTCTGGTGATCTATGAAAAGTCAATGATCAATAACGAATAGTTAATGTTGAATGATAAACCGGAGCTTTGAAATTAATAATTGTTAATTCCTAACTCTTACCAGTGCTTCCGTAACCACCCTCACCTCTGTCAGTTTCTGAGATTAAATCAGATTCGACCAATCGTGCCTTTTCACATTTTGCAATTACCAATTGTGCTATCCTTTCTCCGAAGCTTATTTCGAAATCATCTTTACCGAAATTTATGAGAAGAATTTTTACTTCACCTCTGTAATCCGAATCAATAGTTCCCGGAGAATTCAAGACAGTAATATAATTTTTCAGTGCAAGTCCGCTCCGGGGTCTTATTTGTCCTTCATATCCATCCGGAATTTCAAGTATCAGATTAGTTGGAATAAGCTTAGCTTCAAAAGGTTTTAATATAATCTTATCATTCGAAGACGAACACAGATCGAGACCAGCTGAGCCTGTAGTTTTATATTCGGGCAGTATCACAGGAAGATCACGGTTGTGTTTTTTGAAGTATATATTCAAATATTATAAATATAAAAAAAGGCAGCGTCATATGGAGCTACCTTTATAAAAAAAAATCTTACCTGTAGTCATCAATATTAAACAAACCTGCCATTAATGCAATGACGATGAAAATTATTGCTAGCACTGAAAGTATTATATTAATTATTCCGAGCCACATTCCAATCTTTGCAAATGTCTTACCGGCTTGCGAAGATCTTCCGGAGTTTATTTCGTTCAACTCTCTTCTTCCCATAATCAAAGCAGGGATCGCAGCAAGTATACCGCATGAAATGAAAGATAAAATTCCGAGAACCAATGCAATGATAGCATTCGAACTTGCACCTCCGCCTGTGTTCATTGAACCGGGAGGGATGGGAGGCGGAGTAGGATTGAAACTAGGGGGCGGCGGTGGAGGAGGAGGAAAATTTCCACTGCCTGAATCTGTCCTGAAGAGTGAGTAAGCTGTCATAATTATTTTATTAGGTTAAATTTTTCTTTGGCAAATATAATTTTTTAGTTATGAAATATAAACACTTAAATAATTTTGAGAATATATTTTTGACCGGTGTTGTCCAAAATATTTTATATAAATGTTTTTAATCTGATACGAATTGAAACAGGAAATGTATTAAACTTTAAAACAACCCGCCTGAGAAACAATGGCGTAAGGAATTTTAGTTTGAAAGCGCAGGAAAGATTTACGGATTAGAGCACTGCATAATTTTATTATTAAACAATCGTTTTGGACGGATGTAATTTTTGACATGGTAAAGAAAATAAAAGATAATATCCGGGATAATTGAAATCAGGCCAATGCAACATATTCTGAGAGAATCATAAACATCTGCACACAAACTTCGATTCAAAATCCATTGCCTAAATTGAATTGAATTGAATTAGTTAATCGAAAAAAAGTTTGTTAACATTTTCCGTAATGTTATTAAGCAAATTATTATACTCTACATTCTTTATTTCT